>CAZZMK010000055.1:0-2633 GCA_964655185.1 uncultured Nitrospirales bacterium
CAATTCGGATTTTCAGATTTTCAACTTGCCCGACTCTGGAATACCTCAGAAATTAATATTAGAAATCTAAGGAAAAAATTAGGAATAGTCCCAACTTACAAATTAGTAGATACTTGTGCTGGTGAATTCGAAGCATATACCCCATACTATTACTCCACTTATGAAGATGAAGATGAAATTAAACTCTCAGATAAACCAAGAATAGTCATACTTGGAGGCGGTCCAAATAGGATAGGACAAGGGATAGAATTTGACTACTGCTGTTGCCACGCGGTGTTCGCACTTAGAAAAGCAGGCTACGAAACAATAATGGTCAATTGTAACCCTGAAACTGTCTCCACTGACTACGATACATCCGACAGACTCTTCTTCGAACCCGTCACATTTGAAGATGTAATGAACATAATAGAGAAGGTTCAGCCTCAGGGCGTAATAGTTCAATTCGGTGGACAAACTCCTCTTAACATTGCCCAACAACTGGAAAAGGCAGGTGCACCAATAATCGGCACTTCCCCTTACAACATTGCAAGAGCAGAAGATAGAAAACTATTCCGCGAGGTTGTACTAAAACTTAATCTACTTCAACCTGAAAGTGATACAGCGCTTTCTCCTGAAGAAGCACTCAAGATAGCAGAACGAATTGGCTATCCTGTGCTTGTAAGACCGTCTTTCGTGCTCGGTGGCAGAGCAATGGAGATTGTGTACGATAGTGAATCACTCAAGAGATATATGGAATATGCAGTCGAAGCCTCCCCCGAACGACCCATCCTAATTGATAAATTCCTCGAAGGTGCCACTGAGATTGATGTGGATGCTATCTCGGACGGAGAGAGGGTAATAATCGGAGGAATCATGCAACATATAGAAGAAGCAGGTATTCACTCAGGTGACAGTGCTTGTATACTACCACCATATGACCTGCCTACGGAAATCATAGAAACCCTAAAAGAACAAACGAGAGGTCTTGCAAAAGAATTAGAAGTTTGCGGACTAATGAACGTGCAATATGCAGTTAAAGACGGGAAGGTGTATACCCTTGAAGTTAACCCCCGTGCCTCTCGAACTATTCCATTTGTAAGCAAGGCAACAGGCGTTCCCCTTGCAAAACTCGCTGCTCTTGTAATGGTAGGAAAGAAACTTGAAGAGTTAGGACTAACTGAAGACCCCATACCACCATATACTTCAGCAAAAGAAGTTGTTTTACCCTTTATAAAATTCCCCGGAGTGGATATTATTCTTGGACCCGAGATGCGGAGTACAGGTGAGGTAATGGGCATAGATACAAACATGGGGCTTGCTTACGCAAAAAGCCAGATAGCCGCAGGAAATGAAATACCCTTGTCTGGAACCATATTCATAAGTCTCAATGACTACGACAAAAAACATATTGGAACACTTGCAAAAGATTTGAGTTCTTTAGGATTCAAGTTTATATCGACGAAGGGAACCGCAAAAGTCTTAAGAGAAATGGGGATAGAGGTAGCGGAGGTATTTAAGGTTGGCGAAGGGAGACCAAATGTCCTCGATTGTATTATAAATGGGTACATTGATTGGATAATAAATACTCCAAGGGGCAAACATTCCCTCGATGACGAGGCTATCATAAGAAGAAAGGCATTAGAGAAAAATATTCCTACTATGACTACCCTTTCTGCTGCAAGAGCAGCAGTCCAAGCACTAAAAGAACTCAAGAAGAAAAATATGGATGTTATGTCACTTCAAGAATACCATCAAAAAGCAAACGTCAAACTTAACATCAAATAAACTTTTACCACTTTGGAGGAGTAACTTAGTGGAAGTTTTCTCAACCCCTTTCACTTCGTAGGATTCATGGTTAATGTATAAACGGTATTAGAGTCGATTTGCTCCTTTGTTATTCTCGCTTCTCTATACTCGCCTTTCATATATCTATCTGCCTGGTCACTATACCACCGACTTAATGGTATCCCAGAATTTCCAGTGGGTAAAATCTCCAAGACTCGTTCTGGCTGAGCAAAATCAATTAGCCTGCGAGTGGAAGGTCCTGCAACCACATCATAATTGTATGTTCCTGCAACATAAGGCATATTATTGACAGTATTATAAGAACCGGGACAAGGATAAGGTCCTACATTAAATACCTTCCTGAAAAATGGGATATATCCTAAAGGATGCTTAAATTCAAGAGTATGTAATCTCCCCCACTTCCAATTTTCTGGATTTTCACCTAATTTCCTACTCAACACTGCCACAGTCTCTTTGAACGCTTTTATAACAATGTCCTTTCTCGTTTCTACAACATCTTTAGTAGTTCTATCATCCCACAAAAAAGAACTATCATCTTTAACAATGTATTTGTAAAAATTCCACCTATCCGCCACAGAGCAGTAAGCAGAAAACATCTTCTCTCCTAAATCATCAATAAGCATATTTCGCAAAATGGCATCAGATAATACAATAAATATCGATGCTCCTACTCTATCCACTTCATAGTAAAAGTCCCACCCCTTCAAAATTTCTAATGCCCTCTGCTCATTTTCAGATAAGTTTGGTTTTTCCGATTCCAGAATTGGAAGCAAAGCAGACATAATTTGGGGTCCGGGAACACAATACGTGTCCACCTGCACCGATTTCATATCGTCAATTGTCCAATC
>CAZZMK010000056.1:0-2851 GCA_964655185.1 uncultured Nitrospirales bacterium
AAACATACCAAAAATTTTACAGGGACAATTTAAATAATGAGTAGTAATCACTCGAAGGAAATTATAATAAGCAATGAGATTAAAGTTCCTTCGGAAAATCTTTTACTAATAGCGGGTCCATGTGTAATAGAAAGTTATGAACATACACTATTCCTCGCAAAAGAGATTAAAGGAATTGCAAATGAACATAGTGTAAATTTTGTATTCAAGGCATCTTTTGATAAGGCTAATAGAACATCTATACACTCGTACAGGGGACCTGGGATAACTGAAGGACTCCAAATTTTAGAAGAAATTAAGAAAGAAGTTAAAGTTCCGGTGTTATCAGATATCCACGAACCTTGGCAAGCAGAAATAGCAAGCAAAGTTTTAGATGTGATTCAAATACCTGCTTTTCTCTGTCGCCAAACCGATTTATTAATTTCTGCAGGTAAAACAATGAAAGTAATAAACATCAAAAAAGGGCAATTTTTAGCGCCGTGGAACATAAACTCAGTTATTGAGAAAGTGGAGTCCACGGGCAATAGAAATATACTTATTACTGAAAGGGGTACTTGCTTCGGCTATAACACTCTTGTTATGGATCCGTGTTCAATCCCTATAATGAAGAGATTAGGCTACCCAGTAATTATCGATGCTACTCATAGTGTTCAAAAGCCAAGCGGAGAAGGAAAATCTTCTGGAGGGAATAGGGAACTTGCACCTTACATAGCATATGCCGGAATTGCAGTTGGTGCTGATGGTATTTTTGTAGAGGTGCACGAAAATCCTGATACAGCACTATCAGATGGCCCAAATTCTATAAAACTTTCTGAACTGTCCAAATTGGTCGGGAAATGGGTAAAACTTTTTAAATGTATGAGGTAATTAACCATGAGAACGATTGGAAAGAGAGTTCTCAATATTGAAGCAGAGGCACTATTAAAAGCAAGTGAAAAATTGGGTGTTGAATTCGACAATGCTGTTCACCTATTAAGAACTACAAAAGGACGAATTATAGTAACAGGATTAGGGAAATCAGGACTTATAGGTAAAAAAATCTCCGCTACCTTTGCTTCTTGTGGTTATCCATCTATGTTTGTTCATGCTACCGATGCGGTCCACGGAGATTTAGGAAACATTACAGAGAATGATGTTGTTATAGCAATCTCATATAGCGGAGAAACTGAGGAGGTAGTTAACCTTATTCAGTTGGTTAAAAGGATAGGGGCCAAATTAATAGGAATGTGCGGAAATATGAAATCGAAATTAGCAGAATATAGTGACGTAGTTCTTGATATATCTGTGGAGAGAGAGGCTTGCCCCATTGGTATGGTTCCAACTGCCTCTACAACTCTGGCTTTAGCAATGGGAGACGCCCTTGCGGTTGCTTTGATGGAATTAGATGGCTTTAATGAAGAAACATATAGAAAGTATCATCCAGGCGGACAAATAGGTAAAAAATTACTTAAAGTAAAACACCTAATGCACACTGGAGATGAGATACCTAAAGTCCTACCTCAAACGAAAATGAAGGACACCATAAGGGAAATTACACTAAAAGGCTTGGGAATGACTGTAGTAGCAAACGAAAAGGACGATGTGCTGGGAATAATAACGGATGGAGACTTAAGAAGGCTTATCCAGAGATACGAAAACATAAGTGAATATACAGCAGGTGAATGTATGCACTCCCCACCTAAAACCATCAGTCCAGACGCCCTTGCTACCGAGGCTCTTAAACTAATGGAAATAAATAAAATTACATCCTTAATAGTAACTAACAATGAAAATAAATTAATGGGCGTAATTCATCTCCACGATTTGTGGCGAACAGAGATGTTTTAGAAAATCTTTAATCTATTAAGATTCAAAATAAAAAGACCCTTAATTTAGATGCATCACCACAGCACCTTTTCCTTCCCCTACACTTTTTAGAGATAAATCCAATTCAAAAGTAAATCCAAATATAATTGGGCAGTAAAGTATTGATATAATTAACAAACATAAAAGTCATAATCGACTAAAATGGTTTTTTGACAACTGAGCGAGGTTTATTTTGATGAAAATTGAAAAAGTTGATAAAAGCAATATCGACCTCGAAAAAATTGAGAAAGTAATAGCAATCGACGGTCCTGCAGGTGCAGGTAAAAGTACTGTGGGGAAATTAGTAGCCAAGGAATTGAATTTCAGATATTTAGACACAGGAGCAATGTATAGGGCTGTTACCTGGTGGGCTGTGAATAATAACCTCAACTTGGATGACCAAGAGGCAATTGCAAAGCAGGTAAAAAATATTCAATTAAAGTTAATCCCTGAAGACACAGGCTTAAAAGTATTTGTGGATGGAAAGGATATAACCCAAGAAATAAGGACACCGGAAATAACGAGACTAATTTACAAAGTTGATGAAAATCCAGGAGTTAGAAAACACCTCGTATACCTACAAAGACTCTTTGCGTTGGAGTACCCTACAGTAGCAGATGGTAGAGACATGGGAACTGTAGTCTTCCCTAACTCTAAATGCAAAATATACATGGATGCAAGCCTTGAGGTAAGGGCGTTAAGAAGAAAAAAGGAACTGGAGGAAAAAGGTATCTTTATGGACCTCCATGAAATAATGGAGGACATAAAAATCAGAGATAAACGAAATATGGAACGGGAGATTTCTCCTCTAAAAAAGGCAGAAGATGCGGTATACATTGATACATCTAATTTAACTATAGAGGATGTAAAAATAAAAATAATAGATTTAGCAAAAGAACGGTTTGGATTATGAATAGATTAACGAGAAAAATTATATGGAAAATAATGCTTTGGGTTGGGAAAAGGGAAAATAATTTTTCAAAGATTTGCAAAGGTCGGGAGGGCG
>CAZZMK010000057.1:0-3412 GCA_964655185.1 uncultured Nitrospirales bacterium
GAGCCATTATTACCTAAACATTTCACTTGCCGGTGTGGACAAGGGGAAAGCAATTAATTGTGTGTATAATGAATTGGGCACATCAAAAGAGGAGTGTTTGGGGATTGGAGATACTGTTGGAGATATGCCTATACGCGAAAATGTTGCCTTTTTTGCTTGTCCTGTTAATGCACAAGAGCAAATAAAATCTATGGCAGATTATGTTTCACCATATCCTGATATGCTCGGGGTGCTTGATATTTTACAAAGGGAAGAGTTTTTGCAAGTATGGAATAAATAATAGGCATTAGGTTGTCCTTACTCTCCTGAACATGAAGTAGAGAGTACCCATTAGACAAATCGATGTCTGTGAAAGTTGAGTAATAACTTTTTATTTATATATTTTCTTATATATTTTGGAAAAGCGGATCTAATACTATCATTGTTATTACTTGTCGGATTTAGTTAGAGTTGAGATGGGATAAATAACTGGTAACAAATAATTTTATAGTCCCGTGTTGAATTGTGAAAGACTGGGAGGGAGAAGTATTTACTTAGGGATTTTCATGTGGTTTTATTTTACAGATATCATATGTTTTGGTAAATTTTGTATAATTTCCCCTAAAAAACGATTTAGAGAAAAAAGGAGTTTTTTATGGCGGAGGAAATTAAAGCTACAAATATTACATGGCACCAGGGAATTGTAACTCGTGAAGATAGGGAAAGATTGAACGGCCATCAAGGGGCGGTAATCTGGTTTACTGGGTTACCGTCATCAGGTAAATCTACCGTTGCTCATGCACTTGAGTATGAACTTTTTAAGCGTGGATGTAGGACTTATGTGCTCGATGGAGATAATATAAGGCATGGATTAAATAAAGACCTTGGCTTTTCTCCAGAAGACAGGGAAGAAAACATCCGTAGAATAGGCGAAGTGGCAAAATTATTCGCAGATGCAGGGATAATAGTCCTTACAGCCTTTATCTCTCCGTATCGTGCTGACCGCGAGAAGGCGAGGAAACTAAATCCCAAAAACTTTATTGAGGTTTATGTAAAATGTGATTTGGCGGTTTGTGAACAGCGGGACCCTAAAGGTTTGTATAAAAAGGCTCGTAGAGGTGAAATACAGGAATTCACAGGAGTCTCTGCTCCTTATGAAGAACCTGAAAATCCCGAAATAGCGATAGATACTGGGGGCTTGTCAGTGGACGAATGCGTAAACTTAATCATTCGCTATTTAGAAGACCACGATATAATTAAGAAGTCTTAAAACTTGGCTGAAGTATTTGTTTAAGGCGACTATTCTTCTTTCGTTAAGGCTTTGCTTACTGCCTTGTGCCACTTTTCTAATTCAGATTTTCTTTGGTCTTCTGACCATTGGGGTTCGAAAATTCGCGATACTTTCCACTTAGCCCGCAACTCTTCTTGATTCTTCCAGAAGCCCGTCGCAAGTCCCGCGAGATAGGCACACCCTAATGCGGTTGTTTCAAGTGTGTGTCCGCGGATGACGGGCTTACCAAGTATATTAGCCTGGTGCTGAAGTAGAAAGTTATTCCCTGCAGCACCGCCATCTACACGAAGTTGAGATATGGTAATCCCCGAGTCCTTCTCCATCGTAAAGACAACATCTGCTGATTGGAATGAAATAGATTCCAACGCTGACCTTACAATGTGGCTTCGAGATGTGCCTCTTGTTATACCTGTTATTATTCCTCTTGCGTGCATATCCCAGTATGGGGCTCCTAATCCGACAAAAGCAGGGACAAGATAGACTCCCCCCGTGTCCGGAACCGAGTTTGCTATCTCTTCAGTTTCGCTTGCGGAGTTAATTATTTTTAACTCGTCTCTGAGCCATTGTATAACTGCTCCACCTACGAACACACTACCTTCTAAAGCGTAGGTAATTTTATCGCCAAGTCCCCATGCAATTGTGGTGAGCAAACCGTGTTTTGAGGTAGGCGCGTCGGCACCCGTATTCATAAGCAGGAAACATCCTGTGCCATATGTATTTTTGCATTCGCCCGTATTATATGCGGTTTGGCCAAAAAGAGCAGATTGCTGGTCGCCAATAAGTGCAGATACTGGGATTGGTTTGCCTAATATTTCTGTAGTCCCGTAAATATGAGAACTTGGACAAACCTTAGGCAGTATTGCCCGCGGGATGTTAAGTAATTGAAGTATAGTCTCGTCCCAGTCTAATGTATGTATATTGAATAATAGGGTTCTTGAAGCGTTTGAGTAGTCAGTTGCGTGAATACCCGTGAGTTGATAAAGAAGCCAACTATCGATAGTGCCAAAGGCAATTTCACCGTTCTCAGCCCTTTTGCGAATACCAGAGACATTGTCGAGTATCCAGCGAATTTTAGTGCCTGAGAAGTAAGCATCTATAACGAGCCCAGTCCTTTTTCGTATCTCTTCTTCTGCTCCCATCGCCTTAATCTGCTCGCATATCGGGGCTGTGCGTCTGCATTGCCACACAATAGCGGGATACACCGGTGAACCAGTTTTTTTGTCCCATAGAACGGTTGTCTCTCTTTGATTTGTTATGCCTATCCCTGCTATCTCATCTGCACTTGCTCCACTTTTCTTCAGTACTGCTCTCGCTGTGACTACTTGAGTATTCCATATCTCGTAAGGGTCGTGTTCTACCCACCCAGGTCGAGGGTAGTATTGCTTAAATTCCTGTTGCTCAACTGCTACTACATTACCTTCATAGTCGAAAAGTATACTTCTGGAACTTGTCGTCCCTTGGTCTAAAGCAAGAATAAACCTTTTGCTCATGCTCTAACCCTCTCTTATAATTTATTTAATTTATCTTGTGCTGTAAATTATTCTCGTTGCTGGGAGTAAGATTCAACTTCATATCTCAATAAAATAATGTTAAGATTAATTTTATTTTTGTATTTTTTTGTTGTATAAAACATAGTTAATTAAAGAGGAGGTTGCAAATGAAGTGTTTTAAGCAGTTCTGCAGGATGGTTAGAAATATTTTTATGAGCAGAGGCGAATTCAATACTGTAAGGGCTAAGCATTTTATCCTTGAGGATGAAAATGGTAATAAGAAGGCAGAGTTGCTGGTTGATAGACAGAACAATGTAGTGTTGCACTTTATAGATGAGTCGGGGCAGAGTAGGTTATATTTAGGAATAACATCCGAAGGAACACCAAGAATAGGTTTAACTTATGGGGGTGGTAAAGGCTCAATTCAAATCGAGGCTAATGATAAATTGAATAGTTCAGCAATAGTATTTTGCGGTACCGAAGGTAAACCTCAAATCCTTTTAGGGATTGCTAATACTGGAATTCCAGCAATAGGTTTGTATGATAAAGATGGGAAACTCATTTTCCCTCAATTTGATAGAGTGTATAATAAAAGTATGAGCAATTTCTTATCACTTTTTCCAGGAAATTAGTTTGAGATATATACAAATTT
>CAZZMK010000058.1:0-6176 GCA_964655185.1 uncultured Nitrospirales bacterium
CTTCTACAGCCATTTTTCGTATGTAGCCCTGTAGGGGCGATTGGCCAATCGCCCTCTTAGTCTTCTCTGTCTTTTCCATTAGTCTGGGGTCTTCTGATTTTGGTCCGTTTGTGTTTTATACCAAGTTGTTTACTATTCTTATACCGCTTCAAATACTTGTAAAAGGTCTTACGAGATATACCGTAGAAATAACGCAAATCTTCAATCGTCCTAAAGTATTTACTTTCTTGATTTTTTATTCTCGGATATTTCATAATCACATCAAGTTTCAGTTTAATCATCTGTTCCTGGATGTATATGTTGGTAGGTAGCACCTCCTTAGGTTGTTGTTAGTTTCGTATACAATACCCTATATCAGGTGTTACCTACGTCCTATAGTTCTTCATCTTAACCATCAATCCCCCGCTTCAGACCCATTCAAACTCTTCTTTAAGTATGCCTTCAACAGAAGGTTAAACATTTTTCCATGGTTCGGATACCTAAGATGAAGTAGTTCGTGAAGGATAACTTCATACCTCACCTCTTTTCTCTTACCCAACAAAGACACATCAAAAGTCAATCTCCCCCTGCTCGAGCAACTTGCCAATTTCCGCTTCATCCGCCGTATATGAACCTCTTTGGGCTTTACGCCCAACATCTCCGCAAGTTCAAAAACACTCTTCTTAAATGCCTCTTGAGACATCATCTCTCGGACCCACTTTTTAATGCCCTCATTATTCGCCCTACGAGATTCACTACATCCTCACACTCTGCCATACCAGACTTAAGTATAATCCCATACAACCTCTGCCGTACCGTTATCCCTTGCTCCTCAGATTCCTTCCAGTGCGGATACTCATTAAAAACCGCCTCCGCCTCCCTCGCCACCTCTTCTGCCTGCTTAAACCCTTCGCTACGAAGCATCCAGTAAACCGTAAAACCATCCCCACTAATATTCTTCTCACTCTCTTCTACCTTTGCCCTCACAGTTTCCTCTGTTAACCGCTTTGCTTCCTCCAGAGCCTCCTGAGTCGTTATCTGACCCTCCCGATACCGCTTCGCAATCTCATTCGCCTTCTCTCCTATTGATATAAGGTAGGGAGACTTACCCGCTTCCTTCTCTACTAACTTTTTAACACTATTGAGCAGATTAAACACCTTCTCTGTATCTGAAGCCTTACTCTCTTCAATCTTTCTCAATGTATCTCCATTTATCTCGTATATATCAATCGCAGGCTTGAGTGAACCAACATTCGTATATTTTCGAACCAACTCGGCAGTCTTATTTGCAAACTCCTTATCAATAGTAACTTCCACTTTATCATTAGACCTCAACAAACTATACATCTTCGCCAGCGTCTCAAAATCATCAAGGTAATCCCTCAAAAAAGGGTCCGGCGAGATAATTTCGTATCGGTCCTGAAGTTCCTTAAAGAATTGGTAAAACTCGCGCTTCTTCTCCTCATCCATAAAATGTTTCAATACCGCCTCCACCGCCTTATCTTGGTCCTTGCCCTCTATTATGGACAGATAATTAGCCCTCGCAATACCCATCTTCTCCGCAAATTCACCTTTGAGAACTTCCACATCCCTTACAACACCTTCTATATCCTCCGAATCAAATGCTAAAGCCTTCTCAAGATTCTGAAATATCCCCACAAAATCCAGAATAAACCCCGACGGCTTCTTCCTGCCATCCTCATCCTCATAAGGCCTATTCACCCGCGCTATCGCTTGTAATAGCACATGGTCACGCATAGGCTTGTCCAAGTACATACAGTAAAGTATCGGCGCATCGAAACCCGTTAGCAATTTCTCCGTAACTATAAGTATTTTCGGTAACTGTCCAGGCTGTCTGAACGCCTTCCTAACCCTCTTCTCTTCCTCATCAGTTAGATGATGTTTCGCCAATTCAGATGGGTCATTGTAAAAACTGCTGATTACAACCCGCGAGTATTCAGGTGGAAGATGTTTATCAAGTTCCTCTTTATACAGTGCACAACCTTCTCTATCCACCGCCACAAGAAAGGCTTTGTACCCCATAGGTTCTACTGTTTCTACGAAATGCTTTGCTACATACTCCGCAATTTTCTTTATCCTATCCCTACTCTTTAGCATATTCCTAAGATTTACCGCCTTCTTTAGCAGTATCTTTTCGAGTTCCTCAATATCGCTCATACCTTCCGCTTCTTTCAGTTCTAAAAACTCCTTATCTAATGTTTCCCTATCTACTAAAAGTTCATTAGGTGCAAGTGTGTAATAAAGCGGTAACGTAGTCCCATCCTCTATCGATTCCGCTATGCTATACTTGTCCAGATAGCCCTTAGGTGGGTCATCCCTACCGAATATTACAAATGTCCCCTGCCCTTGAGATGTCCTATCAATAGGTGTGCCTGTAAACCCAATATAGGTTGCCTCAGGCAAAGCACCCATAAGATAATTGCCGAGTTTACCGCCAGTAGTCCTGTGCGCCTCATCCACAAGCACAAAGATATTCTTCCTCGTGTTTATATTGGCTGGCATCCCCTCAAACTTATGTATCATACTCACTATTAGCCCCCGCTTATCCTGCCCAAGTAGTTTCCGCAAATGCTCCTTACTCTCCGCTACCTCTACCGACTCAAACCCTACCGCCTTCAAATTACTAAAAAGTTGCGATTCTAACTCCGTTCGGTCCACCAACATTATTACCGTCGGATTCTCAAATATAGGATTCTCTATAAGTTTTTTAGCGGTAACTATCATAGTGTAAGTCTTACCGGAACCTTGCGTATGCCAAATTAAGCCTCTATTCTTCCCATCCGATTCCGCTCGGCATACTATCTTTCTCACCGCTCGCATCTGATGCGGTCTCAAAATGACCTTCTTCAGTTCATCATCCTGCCTCACAAACAAAATAAAATCGGTTATGAGTCTTACAATCCGCTCCTTCTCAAAAAATGTCTTTACAAGTGTCTCAAAATCACCCGCTACCTCATCCTTCCAATTAAAAAGCCCCTTCAATGATGTATTCCAAGTTGGACTGTAGTAATACTTAATAAGATGAGTTATCGCATACGCCTGAAGCACCGCCAATATCTCCGGACAATCCCTGTGATACCGCTTTACCTGCTCCAACGCCTCCGCCATCCCCTCTATCCTATCCGCCGATTTCGTCTCAACAAAAATCACCGGAACACCATTTATGAGAAACACCAAATCAAACCGAATAGTCTTGCGCCCATTAGTAAAAGTAAACTCCTTCGTAACATGAAATATATTATTCTCTATATTTTCAGTGTCTATAAATCTTACATTCAGTTCCCTCCTCTCCTTAGGCACAAAAACACCCCTCAACCCCTTCAAATACTCCCAAACAGTAAGGTTCCCCTCTATGTTCGAAGGAACACCCTCAATCTTCCTTATAAGTTCATTGGCAATCTGCTCATCTACAAACGGGTTTAATCTCTTCATCTGAGCAATAAACACATCCCTGAACACAAATCCCGCCGAGCCACCCCTCATCTCCTCTGCAATCTTCGGCGGAACATACTCCCAGCCTAATTTTAAGTGTATTTTTTCACCACCCTCCACCATATATTCCCCCGACGATTCGCAAACATAATTTATAATTGGCTGTTGAACGGAATACCTTTCTCCTCCCAATCCACCCATACCTCAAACCTCTATATTCAAGTCCTTTACCCTAATCTTGCCCGTCATCAAATGGTGAAGCATAGACTTAAACAACCCCTCAAGCGCCCTCTTCTTCCTCTCCTCCGCCTGTATCTTCTCATCTACCGCAGACAATACCTCCGCTATCCTCCCCTGCTCCGAAAGAGGGGGTAGAGGGATAGGGAAAGATTTTATAAACGATAAATTAGCAATCTTATAACCTCCCTCTTTTGAAAAAAATTTATACCTTGATTGCATACAGTAAAATAAAAATAATCCAATTAAATTATTCACTGTAGGAAATAACCCCGCTATATTTTGATTAGTGCTTGCGGGTATTTTTAAATACCCCGTTTTTCCCAGTGTAGCCCCAACCATTGCGACTAAAACAGTACCAGAACCAAATATCTTTGCTGATGAATTTTCAAGCCCAGATTCAGTAATAAAATCACTTACTTTATCAATAAAGCAGTCTTGACATTTTTCAGAACGTATCCATGGAATATTGCCATTTTCCCAATATTCTCTCTTTTTCTTTGATGGTGTTCCACCACTCTTTACATCGCACACCTCGCCCAGTTTTACGACATTCCAATGTTCTGGAATTTTACCGATTTCAGTATCCTTGAGTTTTACGCTATCCACATTGTTAACGGGCACAGGTCCATAAGTAAAAAGATGCTTCATTAAAGACCTTTTCAACTCCCTATTTGCCCGTATCACCCTCTCCGTCTTCTCTATCACCCCTTGTATCGCCGATAATACCCCCGCTATCCTCTCCTGCTCCGAAAGAGGAGGAAGAGGGATGGGGAACTTCTCTAACTTTGATTTATTTATTGCCATAAATGTAGAACCTGTTCCCTGCTTCTCAAGCAATGGTTTCAGATACTCAAGGCAATAAAACAAATATGTATTATTCCCATTTCTCATAGACAATGAGGCTAAACCTCTACCAATACAATATGCAATATCAGCCAAATTTACATCTCCTACAGGTGCTCTAACCGAAATCAAAACTGTATTTGGAGGAGCAATTTTCAAGGGTTGGGTTGTGTATTTTATATGTGTAGGATAAATATTCCCAAATTCTGCTTTCCCCTGTAGAAAAGGCATCCCATTTCCCTCTGTATTGTAAGTTTTCCCTGGCGGAGATTGTCCCATGATTACTTCACACACCTCGCCCAGTTTTACGACTTTCCAGTCTTCTGGGAGGGGTCCGAGTTCCGTTTCTTTGAATCCGTTCTCTGAGCCTTTCATAACACACCTCAATACATCAAAAGGGAATTTTTTAATACATTCCCATTAGTATATAATTGAATAAAAGTGTAAAAAAAGCACTAAACCCAAGTAGAGTATTATAATCAACCCGACCGAACTTATCAACATTGTTTCATCAGACGAGAACTCAAAACAATTCCTAACAGCAAAAGACACCCTCAAAACCTCTCGAGTCATACCACTTCGTCATTGCAAAAAAATAAAATTTTCACGGAGAATTGGCTCCCTATTTTCACACCCACAATTCATTACTTTCATTACCTATTCATTACTTATTCATTACCTTCATTACTTTTTTTGTAAAAGATAAACTATCGTCTTTCCTTTCCCTTCTGTTGTAAAAATCCCTTTTTCAACCAAATCTGACAATTCTAAGTAAGCAGTCTTGTTAGATACAGAACTAATCTCCTGATACACCTTATTTGTTATTTTTCCTTTGTCTTTAACATACATAACTGCTTTTATTTGCCTTTCGTTCAATCCTATTTTCTTCAAATTCTCTGGTGTAAATATATCTTTATAGAAATATACTGATAAACCACCCATTTCTTCCCTAAACTCAGGTTCAGGCAAGCCCTGCTTTATACATAACTCTACCATCCTTCTCGTTCCACTTCCCCATTTTTCTATTAGATTGGCATAATAAAAAACAGATGCTATCAATTTATTCCTCGGTTTTGAATAGTGTTCTCCCTTCAAATTTTCAACACTTATGCCTTCTGGAAGTTTGCCGGATTCCAAAACCATATCTTATCATCGTAAACTTTTATCTGTATATCTGCGGTATCAAGATAATCTCTATGTATTAAAGCGTTAACTATAGCCTCTCGTATCGCATCAAGCGGATAGTCCCAAACTTCTTCCCTTGGTAACTGCGGTTTTATAATAAACTTTACACTCAAATGCTTTTTAATAGCGTCAAATAGTGTATCAAGTTGCTGAAATAAATTGCCGTGTGCATCAACTGTATCTAAAATCTCAGTTGGAGTTTTAAACCTCCCCACCCTCGACCCGGGACTGCGTATCTTCAATTGTGGGCATTTGCCAAACAATAATATACCTGCGTTGGTTATTTTCCCATCACTTGTTATTAAATCAAGATTTAATAGCAATTTTTCAACAGAGTCCTCACTTGATAACTCTGGTAGTCTTTGTTTTGCAAGTTTTTTAAATCGTTCTATTGTAGATATGTCCAGGTCTTCAATGGTAGCATCGGTAGGTAAAGTTTCCCAGGACTTGCCCAACTTTTCGAGAATAGTTACTCC
>CAZZMK010000059.1:0-2610 GCA_964655185.1 uncultured Nitrospirales bacterium
TCCTCTTTTGCCTTTTTCAATACATGGGGAGGCATTTGGGCTTTTCTAATTTTTTTCTTTAATGCTTCCGCCTCGGACGAAGAATCAGGAGAGAAAAATGACGAATCAAAGGCAGAGGTAATAATTGCAGAATTTTCAGATGAAGAATCCTCTTCATCCTCTTCTTTTTCGCTTTGGTAGTATTCTTTTATTATTTTGTTCACTATACCTTGTTCTTCGGAGATAACTCTATTTTCCCTAAAGAGAATTTTTAAAGTTTTTTCCATAAATTCGAGGATGTATAGCGTTTCCAAAAGAGATTGCTTTTCTTTATGGTTCAAAATTATGTGTGAGGAAATGAAGAACGAGAATTCTTCATATGTTTGTATATTCTTTGCCTGTGTTATAACCTCAAATGGTCCTCTTTCTCCTTCTACTATGTAAGTTTCGAACTCCTTAAGGATTATGGAGCGAAGTACCCTAAGTTTTCTTTTTTCTACTATTGATTTATGTTTATGTAAGAAGTATATTGGCTCAACATTAGCCAGATAATACCCATCCTGAAAAGTCCATTTATTTGCTCGTGCTCTATATAATGTTTCCACAATAATTTTTAATGTATTTCCTGAATAACATGAGCCTTCATTTATTTTGGCTACCACTCCTATATTAGAACCAGGTTCTAAAGGTAAATTTCTGGGAATATCATCCTTATTTTTACCTCCCTCATCTTTTCCAATTACTAAAAAAATTCTCCCCTCATATTGCTCCATTGAAGACTCTACTGCATTAATGGATTGCGGGTTTTGGATTAAGATAAAAGAAGTAACCCCAGGGAAGAGAATCATGTTATTGAGGACTACACTTGGAATTTTTTCTCCTAGAGTGGCTAATTTCTTGGCATTGTTTTCTTGTGATTGAAATCTTTTTCTCATAGTATTATGTTAAGTACGATTATATTTAGTAGTTGTTTCTATAAAGGTGGGTTAAAAATTGCATATAAATTTATCCCCTCCGCAAAGCCGACCAAGTAAAATAAAGAAATCTTATATACTCTATGCAGAGGCTGAATTCCGATTATTTAACCTTTCTCTTGCTCTAATCTCGTGTTCGTAGACAAATAGAGGCCCTTCAGATTTTGTAATTACCCCAGGTGTGATAATGCATTCTCTGACATCTTTAAGTGATGGGAGTTCATACATTATATCGAGCATTACTTCTTCGAGGATACTTCTTAAGCCTCTTGCACCTGTTTCTTTCTTTATTGCTATTTCAGCGATTACTTGGATTGTTTCTTCAGGAAATTTAACTTTTACATTTTCTAATTCAAATAATTTTTCATATTGTTTTGTAATAGCATTTCTGGGCTCAACAAGGATTCTTTTTAAGTCGTTTACCGATAACTCGTGAAGTGTGGCAATAACTGGAACTCTCCCTACAAATTCAGGTATCATACCGAACGCAATTAAGTCCTCGGGAGTAACCATAGATAACAGTTCACCTATGGTATACTCCTGTTTCGACCTAACTTCAGACTTAAAGCCTATAACATTTTTCCCAATTCTCTTCTGAATAATTCTCTCTAATCCATTAAAAGCACCCCCACATATAAATAGTATGTTCTTTGTATCCACTTGTATGCACTCTTGCTGAGGATGTTTCCTGCCTCCTTGCGGTGGGACATTAGCAATAGTGCCTTCCAATATCTTTAATAATGCTTGTTGCACTCCTTCGCCGGATACATCTCTTGTTATGGATGGGCTGTCACCTTTTCTCGCTATTTTGTCTATCTCGTCTATGTAGACTATACCAGTTTCTGCTCTCGCTATATCAAATTCTGCATTTTGTAAGAGTTTAAGAATGATGTTTTCAACATCTTCACCGACGTATCCTGCTTCTGTAAGCGTAGTAGCATCTACAATTGCAAAAGGCACATCTAACATTCGGGCTAATGTTTCCGCAAGTAGAGTCTTGCCACTTCCTGATGGTCCAATAAGAAGCACATTAGATTTTTGTATCTCAACTCCTTGAATTTCTCCACCGTATGCTATTCTTTTGTAATGATTGTGGACCGCTACTGCTAAAATACGCTTTGGTTTTTCCTGCCCAATTACATATTGGTCCAGAAATTCTTTTATTTCTTTCGGCGTAGGAACTTTTAAGGACCGCCGATGTTTCTTCCTTGTTTGGTCATCCCTTATAATATCTGCACACAATCTTACACATTCGTCGCAGATATTTACGTCCGGTCCTGCAATAAGTTTAGATACTTCATTATGCTTCTTCCCACAAAATGAACACGCTGGAATATCTTGCCTCAACTTTCTATGGTCCATCGTACTACTCCAAATTAAGTAATTTTTTACTTAATAATAATATAATACAACAAATCTTACTTTTGTTTACATTTTATCATAAATCCTTGGGCGATATTATATATATTTTTATTACTTGTGTCAACATTTTATTTTGTCAAAAAATCAATAGACAAATGAATTATGTGTTCAACTAACCTGTTTCTAATTATGGATATGTTATAATAAACTCACACCTAAACTATATAATGTATAAAATCTATAATTTGTGTTATTCAAATCCTATTGTGGTATAATATTTTGACACTATAAAAAT
>CAZZMK010000060.1:0-16419 GCA_964655185.1 uncultured Nitrospirales bacterium
CGGAATGGTAGTAGATATAAGTTTATCCAATGTTTTCGACCAATTGTGAGAGCGCAAGGATAAACACCCTCGAGGTAGAGAATCCGTATATTCGGGATAATTCCCTTCAACAAGCGGGCACCGCTCCACAAACAAAAGCCCGAAGCATTTATTATCTGCGGAGGCTAACGAGGGAGAATAAAAAGATTTTTCAT
The DNA here is from genome assembly GCA_964655185.1 of uncultured Nitrospirales bacterium. Classification (GTDB taxonomy): domain Bacteria; phylum Hydrogenedentota; class Hydrogenedentia; order Hydrogenedentales; family Hydrogenedentaceae; genus Hydrogenedens. Next base: position 195 of record CAZZMK010000060.1, read on the forward strand.
TCCCCTGCAAGAAGGTCTCGATTATACGATATGGGTCATTTCCATTTTTAACCAAATCTATGAACAAACTTCCCATAAAAGATTCAATAGCAAGGTGTCTATTTGAGGAAAGTTGAATAGCATTATTTTTAAGTTGAGGATAGCCTAAAATATCGAGCAGGTTTATAAATAACATATACAATGTGCTTCTCCCGGGCAAAGCAGTAGTATGATAAGGCATAGACAAGTCCGCAAGATAATGCAGTCCCCAACCCATAAACCTATAGCCCCAATAATCGTGTCCAGTAAAGAATGCAAATTTAGCCAATTCCTTATACAAGTAGATTCTATACTCGACATAAGACTTTTTCAAAAATGAGCCAAAGAGATATACAATAGGACTTTCGTGAAAAAATCCCATATGAAACGGAGCCTGAGAGCCATAATCCAAATTAGGATTACCAAAGGGCTGTGTCCCAAAGTTGTAAATCTTACCGAAATCCGAATCGTTATCCTCAAACAATTTAGTATCCATCCCGTAGTCAGGCTCATTCGATGCAGAAGCAACTATATCAATGGGGGAAACCAAACTCCCTGAATTCAGTTTTACAAAGCAAAAAATCTCGAACTCTTTTGTATCAGATAAAATACAAACTTGACGCACATCCAACAATTCTTGTCCTGGTGGGGGAGAGTCCGCAAACCCTAAATAGTAGAGTGGAGTAAGCGTGTCAGGGTTAATCCTTATCGCGTGGAAAAACCTCTCTCTGATAGTATTAATGTCTCCGTTCGCAGTAAACATAAGGCTATCAGGACAAGGTGAATACTCTTTGAGATTAGTTCTTGCCCAGTTTTCTACATTTTTCAACAGGTCCACTAATCCATTTTCCTCCACAATCAAAAATTCTTCAAGTTCCTCCGCAGTCACCTGGTTGGCATCCTTCACTTCCGAAACAGTCTCCAGAAAAAGTCGGGTAAATAGTGGGTGATGTTGCCAGGATAATACAGGCAACTGTACAAGAGATAAGATGAAAAAGACACACATACTGAATCTTGGCACGAACACTTTACTTGTTCTAAACCACATATCAAAACCCTTTCTTGTTAAAATTTAATGTTTCACATGAAACACCGCTATAACGGTCTGATTAGCATAGTCTTAACTCACCACAGCCCTTACCAGGCGTTTATACTACCCAGACCCTGTTTCACATGAAACATTTGGCTAAGTTATTTATAAAAAGCAACTTACCAGACTATCCCTTCAATCCAGTAAGCGTAATTCCCTGTATAAATTGCCTCTGTGCAAAGAAAAATAGCAATATTACTGGCACCGTCATAAGCACCGCTGCCGACATCATCAAATCATACCGTGCTAACCATATCATCCACGCGTGTAAAGCAAATAATCCTAAACTCAAAGGATATTTAGCCTGGTCTGCAAGAAATATCAAAGGTCCCATAAAATCATTCCATACCCATAAGAAGGTAAAAATGGCAACTGTCGCAAGGGCAGGCTTAATCAACGGGATAATAATATGCCAGTAAATTCTAAAGTATCCACAGCCATCTATTAATGCACTATCCTCTAAATCCCGAGGTATACTCAACATAAATTGTCTAAGTAAAAAGATAAAAAAGGCGTTTCCAAAGAAAGCAGGAATCCATAACGGAGCAAGTGTATTATACAGTCCAAATGTCTTCCATATCAAAAATAGCGGTACAAGCGTAACCTGAGCAGGTATCATAAGTGTAGCCAGAATCAATATAAAATAGTAATCTCTACCGGGCCAGCGAAGTCGTGCAAAAGCATAAGCCACAAACGATGCAGAGAACACCTGCCCAATTATATTCAAAACTACGAGAAGAAAACTATTCAGTATATATCTGCTCATTGGCACTTCGCGGAGCACTTCTCTATAATTCCCCCATGCTTTCCTCATTAACACAACAGGATAGGATACCCTACTTATATGGAGTCTTAATCTCATAAATCCAGGCGGAGTTTCTGGACTATTTCCAACCTCTTTCAATGTATACCAAGTCTTCATCATTATACTCTTTTCTTCTTCACTATAAACCTGCCAGAGCGTATCCTGCCAGGTGCTATACTGAATATATACAGGCTCAATAGCCTCAAACCTTTTTCCTCCAATATCTACCGTAGCCCATAAAGTATACCATGACCTATCACCGTGAAGCGATAATCTTATCTTTTTGAACTCCTCAGCACTAACAGGACACGGCGCAACCGTCTCAATTACAAAATCCCTTTCATTAGTAAAATCGTAATGCACCTCAACACTCTTTCTCGGCAAATGCTCTAAGCGAGGCACCAACTTTACGCAATTCCCTTTTAATACTACCCAATTTAATGCTTCCGCACTACCTATTTTATAACTCTCAGCAGACCAAGTCTTTACCAAAATATCACCTAATGCCACTCGTCTGTAGACACTATCAAATACCCTGATTATAGTTTCTTCATTAAGTTCGGACTTAAGCCATTCAAAATAATTATTTTCTTCCCCGCTCCATAATTCTTTAGGCATTTTCCTATAAAGAGTAGCAATGATAACATCAATCAGGTATTGCTCATCAATGTGGGGCTGAATAAAATCAGGCAAATTCGATTTCCTCTCCGCTAAACATTGCTTAATAACCGCCCTGCCATCATTTAAATACCGCTCCCAGGTCTCATTATCAACCTCGGGAGGCTTTACCGGTAATTCATTGGGATTTGCTCCGAAATACGGCGAAGTAAGCACATGCGGAGGTGCAGGTGGAAACCAACTCGGCGGATACATCTCATCCTGAGCCTTGAAACTTGTACCAATCAACCATATGAATGGAGCGGAGAAGATTATAGACCCCGCAATCAAAACTATATGATAGAGAATAAAACTAACAGTCTTCTTCGCTCTATAGTATATTTTACTCACCTTCGCGTTCATAATATACCCACTTCTGGGAAACTTTCAATTGCATTATTGTCAATATCAAAATAATAGCAAATAGCACCCACGCAAGGGCGGACGCATAGCCCATCCTCAAATACTGAAAACCATTATTGAACAGATAATAAGCATAAAACAAAGTCGAATCTATAGGTCCCCCTCTGGTCATAATGAAAGCCTGCGTAAATATCTGAAATGTCCCTATAAAGCCCATTATCAAATTAAACAAAATATACGGGCTCAACATCGGAAGTGTAATATAGAAAAATTTCCTTATCGGACCCGCACCATCTATCTCCGCCGCCTCATATAACTGCACAGGAATCGTTTTAAGCCCCGCAAGCCAAATAATCATACTCCCTCCTGAACTCCAAACACCCATCAAAATTAGGGCAGGTTTAGACCATTTCGGGTCCTGTAGCCAAATCGGACCTTGTATTCCCAATTCTGCTAAAATAGCATTCATCATACCTTCTTGCGGATTGAATATCCACAACCACAAAATCGACGCAGCAACTCCGGGCATAATAGCAGGAAGATAAAACAAAGTTCGGTAAGTTGCCATACCCCGCCACTCTCGCTGTAACAAAAGAGCAATCCCAAGACTCACAACCATTCCCAAAGGCACACCAAGCGTCATATATATCGTATTCCAAAGTGACTTGTAGAATAGCGGGTCTGAAAACATAAATCTATAATTTTCTAACCCCACCCATTTCGGAGGTGATAGGACATCATACTGACAACAACTCATAATAAGTGAAAAGAAAAGAGGCCCCCCTCCAAAAATCAAAAAGCCGATAAACCACGGACTGGCAAAGAAATACCCCGCATAATACTCCCTTCTGAAATAGCCTTTAGCCTCTGCTCTTTTGAATAAAATATAAGTAATAATAAAAATAATTATGATAATAGTAATAACATATCCTGCTACAATCGGGGTCCAAGATAAAGTAGGATATGATTTTGGATTATATATCCTATCTAACTCTTTCTGGACTACTGTTTGTGCTCTATCTAACGCAATTTTAGCATTTTTAATATAGTCAGGGTCATATTTCTTATATATCCCCTCCCACATACTTCTAATATGCTCATTCCAGAGTAATTGTCCAACTGGTGTTACAGGTCTATACCGTGCTTCAGGCATCATCGCAACAAAGGTTCTCATCGCATTCTTAAAAGTCTCTTCTACTGTTGGGTCAGAGTACAGGTAGTGCTCCATAACCCATTCTGTAATATCCTTGCGAGCACTCATCCTCGGGATGAAAATAGCGCCGGAGCCTTTTACCTTTTCCATTTCCGCATTGTTTCGAATCTCCACAGCCCGTTTAGAGACCAAATATTTTATGAACAGCCATGCTTCTTCCGGATGCTTTGCAGTAGCAGGTATCACATAAGCAAAGCCACCACTCCAACCAACTCTTTTCTTCCCTTCAGGTGCAGGTGGTGGAACAACCCCAAATCTCATCGACCTTCGAGAATTAGCAATTGGAATAAGTGCAAAGTCGCCATCTATCTTCATAGCAACTTTACCCGCTACGAATGGGTCAATATCACCTACCACCATAGACGACTCAAACGCAGTAACCTTTTCCGCACCACCCATTGCATCGTATATCTCTGACATAAATGCAAGTGCCTCAACAACTTCCTGACTATTTATTGTGCAAGTCCTACCGTCAGGAGACATAAACTCACCGCCATTCAGCCAACTGTAGATATACAGCCATGAATTGCCATAGTTTGGGATGAAGCCTATTTGCTTAATATTTCCCCGCTCATCCTTCTCTGTCATTATTATCGCCGCTTTCTTTAACTGCTCCCAGGTTCTGGGTGGTCCCACCTTTGTAGGGTCATCAGGGTCAACACACCCAATTGCCTTCAATTGTTCAGCATATTTTTCCAACAGGTCAATGTTGTAATACAGTGCTCTATTGTCAGTATCGCAAGGAATCGCATACAATTTCCCATTATAATGACTTTCTTCCCAACACGGCTTAAAGAAATACTCCTCCCGAAGTGTATACGGGTCGTCTGGCTTCTCTCTCAAATCCCTTTCATAAAACTCTTGCAAACAAAGGAAAGCCCCTCTCGATGCCCATTCCGCTACTGCAAACCTATCGAAGAACACAACATCAGGCGGGTCACCACCCGCAACAGCACATAGCAACCTTTGCGGGTCGTCTGTCTTGTTTATAGAGGCACTTTGCCCCATCACCACCCTAATCTTCGGCTTATTCTTAACTCCGTCGTAGAGATGCTCAAAATCACGAACCACCTCACTTGAGAAGAAATCTAACTCATTACCCCAATAATACAGCGTTACCTCCTCCTCAGGATGTACAAGCATGAAAGGAGCAATTATTAACCAACCAAAAAAAAGTAAACACCTCTTCACCGTGTTTTTCTCTCCATTGTCAAAATTATATGTTATTGAATATTCCTATTGTATTTCAACAAACTACCCCTTGGTTACTCTAAAGACACAATCTTAAAATTATTTGCAGTGATAGAGAAAAAACTTGTATCGTAAAAGATATAAATTAGAAAAACATCCTAATGGAGGGACTTAATATGCTAATACCCAGAGTTTATAAAAAAAAGACCTTGGCTATTACTTTTTTCTTGATAATATCAGAAATGCTTTGCTTTAAGTTCGGACTTGCTGATAAAACCAACTGCATATTCTATCCAGCAGGTGAACTCGGTTGGCGAATAAACTGGGTTCAGAATCGCTTTGACTATGTTCAGGAGCCCGCATTCACAGACGAGTTCATCCTACAAGATGTGCGTTTAGACCCCGACTACCCAAGGAGATTTCAAGAATTCAGTGGAGACATCTCCGGTAGATTCATAGAAGCACTTTCAGTCGAACCACGCAACGACTCACATAAAGTCTGGGTTAATAGGCTTGTAAAAGAGATACTTAAGTGTCAAAAAAACGATGGTAGATTTGGAAATCCTGACCTTGTATTTACAAGAGAACAGGTTGGCAGGGACCATATGGCTTTACTATGGGGCAATGGAAGACTACTTGTCGGCTTGGTCACATACTATATGTGCAATCCGAACCCTGATGTATTGCGAACTGCACAAAAGATGGGAGACTTCTTCATCAAGATATTTGAGGAATGTGCCCAACCCGAAGTGATGAAGCGATTGGAAAACCAAGGAGCAAATGGGTTTATATGCTTCACCCAGTGGAATGAAGGTCTCGAATTGCTATCACGGATAAGTGGAGATACAAAATATCGTGAAGTAGCCTCAAAGTTAGAGCCTTTACTACCGCCACCGCCTCCCCAGCATACACACGGCTATCTTACAACCCTAAGGGGAAGTATGCTTATATGGGAAAGTACAAAAAATCCTGAAATACTCACAGCGGTAGAAAAAAGGTACCAAGAACTTGTAGAAGGTGCTTGGTTCCACTTAAATGGTGGCGTAGCGGAATATTTCAACAAAACATATCCACGCGACGAAGGTTGCTCCGAGGCAGACCTTGTTCGCCTATGTATACAACTCTGGCAAGCAACAGGAAAAGAGACCTACCTCGAACATGCGGAAAAATGTCTCTTAAACAGTCTATTTCCTAACCAGTTTGAGACTGGCGATTTTGGTCATCACACATTTGATAGCAGAGGATATGTGCAAGCGCCCGGACCCGGTAGAGCGTGGTGGTGCTGTTCTATGCACGGACTACGCGCTCTACACGATGTGAAGATAGTCGCAATAGATTCACCAAAACCCAATAATATTAGAGTAAATTTATACTTTTCAGGAGAATTCTTATTAGACAATACTGAAGTCAAAACATCCAGAACAAACTCATCTGAAGGCAAATTTAATTACATCATAAAATTTGTTGCAACTACAGACTCTGAAACCACATTATCAATTAGACATCCTTCTTGGGCAGAAAAGATAAGCATTATCATCAATGGGAAGCAGGAAATCGAAAGTGATAATCAGAAAGGATACATCAATATCACCCGTGTATGGAGCGTAGGCGATGAGGTAATATTGACAGTCACACCAGCGATAAAGATACTCGATGAGCAGAATAATGCTATCGATTTAGCAAACCTAAAAGGGCCCAAAAAAGTGGCTATATTTGTAGGTCCGTGGCTAATGGGAGTGCATGCAAGCACTAACCCGATGTTTCACGGCGAACCGTATATGGATAATATACTACTTTTGCCTTCTGACATTGCTCAACTGAAGGCAAAGATAGAATTCTCCGATGAGCGGGTAAACCCATTGACTGCGGGTCCACGAATAGTATTACCCTACATCCACTCAGGATTTCCCACACCTTGCAAAGTAACATTAACCCCATTATCCGAGCGCTCCACCACTCCCGAAACCACATTCACTTTCTGGCACCTCGCAAAAAGAGCGGAATAGACCTGCGAATTCGAACTTTTACTCCGGTGTATATACAACAGCGAGAATTTTTGCAGATTTTTCTCCATAGGCACGGACTTCGTGGGGTGTGGTAGAATCGTAGTAAATACTATCGCCGGGCTTGAGTATATAAACATCTGAGCCATAAGATACTTGTATCTCGCCCTCAAGCACATAAATAAATTCTTCTCCTTCGTGCACAGAAAACATACAATCTTCAGAAACGGTAGGATGCACATCTATGAGAAAAGGCTCCATATGTCTACCCGCCTTATTTCTTGCGAGCGGATGAAATTCGAGGGTGCTGGCATCACCTGCAAACCGTATTCCGGAGAACCGAACCACTGGCGCAGATTGGTCATCTTTGCGAACTATAATGGGTCCGGGGACGGGATTATCATCGAGTAGTGTACCGAGATGAACTCCTAATGCCCGGGCTATCTGTAAAAGAGGTGCAAGTGAAGGTGATAGTTTACCTTCTTCAAGTGATGATATAATTGCAACATCGCAATTACACTTTTTCGCAAGTTCTTCTCTTGATAAGCCTTGCTCTACTCTTAACTTGTATATATGTTGTCCTAAATCATTTGTAGGTGTCATAATAATCACTCCAAAGGTTTTAATGAAATTATGATAGCACAAACCTTACCCAAAAAATCTTCAAAAAGTAGAGAAGAAAAAATTCTCCAATTCATCGATTATGTATACAGTACCTACCATAAAAAAGAGTATACTATACACGACCCTATCCATTGGATTTACAACTATAACAAAGTAGAGGACCAAGAGATAGTGGGACTTGTCTCCTCCCTACTCGCATTCGGAAACGCCAAAGCGTTCAATAAGAAGATTGAGAAGATACTCAGATTGTGGGACTCACCTTTTGAAGAAATCTTAAATAATACAGAAAAAGATTTCTATCGATATCTAAAAAATTTTAAGCATAGATTTGTAAGCGGTGAAGTTATTGCACAATTGCTTTTGGCTGTTCAAAGGTTCATCAAAGAATATGGCAGTATCGGAAAAGGCGTTAAACAGCATTGGAAAAGTTGTGCTACTCGAGACATTCATCACTTACTAATAAAGTTTACTGAAGACTTGAAAATAAAGGCAGGTGCAAACCTAACTTTCCTGGTTCCCGACCCGAACAAAAAAGGTAGTTGCAAAAGACTACTTCTGTACCTTAGGTGGATGGTGAGAAGAGACGAGATAGACTTAGGCTGTTGGGATTTCATCTCGCCTTCAGACCTGATAATCCCACTCGATACGCACATACACCAGTGGGCAATGAAACTTGGCTTTACTTCTTCAAAGGTAGCAAACTACAATACATCCAAAGAAATTACTAAAAGATTTAGTGAAATATCGCCTAATGACCCGCTTAAATATGATTTTTCTTTATGTGTATCCGGTATGCTCGGAAAAAGAGAATCTATACTAAAAATGTTCCGCTTAGAAAGGACATAAGATGGGGCAGAGAAAATTTGAAATGGTCGCTGTGCTTGGAATGGGCTATGTCGGGGTACCTCTTGCAATTGAATTCCTTAAGGGTGGACTTGAAGTATGGGGTATCGACAAAGACCCAAATAGAATTTCACTTCTTAAGTGTGGCAAAAGTTACCTGAATGACATAAAGAATGAAGATATAGAAGACGCTATAAAAACAGGGAAATTCCACCTTACCACAGACTATACAGTTTTAAGTGATGTAGATGCGGTATGTATCTGCGTGCCAACACCATTAACAAAACTCCAGGAGCCAGACCTATCCTATGTTATAGAGGCAGTAGATAACCTAACTCCATATCTACACAAAGATATGCTTGTATCGCTTGAAAGCACTACATATCCAGGAACAACTGAGGATGTAGTGTTACCCAAATTGACCAAGAAAGGTATGGGGGTTGGACAAGACTTCTACCTTGTCTTCTCACCTGAACGGTATGACCCCGGCAACAAAAAATTTGGTATAAGAAACACGCCTAAAATAGTCGGTGGAATCACACCCGAATGCACAAAGCAAGGTGTCGAATTGTATAAGCACGCTGTAGATACTGTAATACCTGTCTCCAACGCACGCACCGCCGAGATGGTAAAACTATTAGAAAACACCTTCCGCGCAGTAAACATTGCACTTGTAAATGAAATGGCTATGATATGTGAGCGACTTAACATTGACATATGGGAAGTAATTGACTCGGCAAAAACTAAGCCGTTTGGATTTATGCCATTTTACCCAGGACCGGGCTTAGGTGGACACTGCATACCAGTTGACCCAATCTATCTCTCTTGGAAGATGAAAACCCTAAACTACGAAGCGAGGTTCATAGAACTGGCAAGAAGTATCAACTCTTCAATGCCAAGGTACATAGTGGAAAAGGTCGGAGACATTTTAAACAAATATGGGAAAACTATAAAGGGAAGCAAAATACTCATATTAGGGGTTACATATAAAAAAGACATCTCAGACATTCGCGAATCACCCGCTATAGACATTATTACTATGCTTATAAACAAAGGGGCAGAGGTTGAATATCACGACCCTTACATTAGCACACTCCACCTCGGTGAAATTGTAAAGGCTTCTTACCCTATTAAAGAGATGGGACTAAATAATTTCGACCTGGCAATCATAGTAACAGACCATTCTTCATTCGACCTAAACTGGATTGTAAGCGAAAGCAAACTCGTATTCGATACACGCAACGCCACAAAAGAGATTTACAATAAATTTAGAGAGAAAATAGTAAAACTTTAAGCGGCGATGTTATCAGCGGCATCTTTTTCATCTGTATCCGAGGTAGGGCTCCTTCGCCAGTAATCAGGTGTAAGAGGAGGCAATCCATAAGCAAGACGCGCTTTGTCACATTTGGGCTCTCGTTCACCATTCTTAAACGAGGGCTCTATCTCCCTACAAATAGAGGGTCTACAATGATATATGCTACAAAATACCCTCTTCCCGATAGTACCAAGCAAAGCGATACATCTTGGATTTGGATTGTCAGTTCCTTTCATTACCATTTTTATATCATTAAACTTCTCACACAAAGAACTTGGAACTCCATTTGGTAACTCCTGATTCATCTCGCCCCAGTAAAATGTAACCCTGTAAAAAGCACAGCAAGCACCACAAGTAACACAAGGATTATTAGCCCGCGAGATATTACTTTTTACTTTTTGATTACTCCCCATACCCATCTTCAGCCCCTTTTATTACACCCCATACAATCTGGCATTTTTAGGATTTACTCTCTCCTGAGGAGGATGATTGAGTGCCCCAGATTTTATCCTTTTCTCTTTGCCTTTCTTCCTCTAACTTCTGTATTTCCTTTGCCATTTCTGCTTTGATTGCTTCCAACTCTTCATAAGTAGACGCCTTGCCCATCTTTTCTTCGTAAGCAATTTTTACTTCTGCAATCTTTGCGTCATATTTCTTATTAATTTCCGCTATCTTCTCCTTCTCTTCAGGAGTAAGAGTTCTTAACTCTCCACTCATCTTATTAAGTTTTTCTAATGCCAATTCATATGCACTCTTCATAGATGGTCACCTCCTTAAAATGCAAATTCATCATCAAGAATCTCCGCAATAAACCTTTCTATAGAAATTGGATAATACTTACTCTCAGGCGTAACTATAACGCCTGTAGTTATGTCTTCTTTTCGCTCGAGTTCATCCAAACTTTGCGATAGCATTTCATCTATATTCAATTCGGAATGAGTTACCTCTATAAACTCCGATTTGCACTCTACAGGCTTATCAGGAAACCCGATAAACCCAAAAATCCGCGCAGACAATGCTACATCAACGTTGTCTTCACCGAATATATCACTATACTTTGCCTTATAATATGACGGTTTTATTATCAACTGTGGGGACACATGAATCTTCCCTCGCACACATAAAGAACGATATTGAGAGTCGAGGGGATTGCCTATACATATATACGGCAATTCGTGATACCCCTTTACAATACCATAGCGAGGTCTGCGTATAACCGCAGTCTCAACAAATATTCTGTACATCTCTTCTCTACTTAATGTCATCTCGACAACCTTGCCTTAGATTTCTAAAACATAGAAGGCACTCCTTATTATACCAGTTTTTACTGCGACGGAATACACTCCAAATAGTTACGAAGCGGATACCTCCCATACGACACTATCTCTACATCTCTCAAAAGGGGGTTATAATGGTAAAGAACAGGTATAATATCACCTTCTTTAAGCACATCGTAAGAATCGGAGTCTACCCACACATCTTTTTCTACTTGCCTTCCACTTCTGACTGCAAATTTGATAGTTATAAATTGTATCCGCCCCTTAGATGTGGACTCCAAGTTCTGCTCTAACGGAGTTTTCTTAACTATTAAGCCCTCAGTATAAACCAAATTACGCTTTGAATCACGATTAATCAAGAAGTATGCCCCACCAAAAAACATAACTATGCACAGGCTTATAAGGAAGAAACTTAAACTTCTCTGCTTGTATACCTTCACATTGTAAACAACAAGTCGCGACCTAACAGGATTTTCTTTCTTAAACTTAATTGCCATTTTTCAAAATAATCGTTGTTTCGGAAGAACAACTGTCTTTTATAAAATCCTTAAGAATATACTTTTCCTTCCCGCTAAACACAGGCAAAGACCACATAACATCTTCATCACTAAATAAGGTTTTCCAAACAATTATATCCTTCTCCCAAAACACAGGCAACCGATTCTCACTGAGAACAGCAAGCCTAATCCACAACTGCAATTCTTTCTCAAATTGAAGCCATTCATCAGGTATTGCTGAATTGGTTAACTTACATAGAGTTTGAGCACTACTAATTCCTATCAACATTCGTAAAATTTGGTTTATAGAGACTAAATCTACCTTCGCAGAATCTGAAAATGAAGGTGCAGGCGAATATTCGCCAGGCACCCGCCATATTGTCATCTGATTCCCAGCCCACATAATTGTGTCCCATACATCACTAACAAACTTCCGCTCAGTAACAGGCAGGGTAGAAACTACTCGATTACAGAGATAAAGATACATAGCATTTGCGGATATATCCTGCTGGTAATCCGGAACCGCTGAAATACCATCAGGATAGACATAAGATGGAACAGCAAATCTACCCGCTTTGCGAGCATTCCTGACTACATCCACCCAGAAAAGCATTTGTTGTTTTGCGATATCTTGCAAACCTAACTCTAATAGGCGAGATACCAATAGCGAACACTCTACAATCGAAATTGTGTTTGATTTCTCTGCCTCAGGCAAAATCGCACCCGTAGAACGCTCCGTCGATAGCATCAATCTCAACCAATCTGATGGCGACAATGTCTTAGCCTCACGCTGTTCGTATTGCTGTTTCCAAAACTTCTCAACATCCGCGAGACACTCTACATACGGTTTACACTTTACACGATTAACTATGTCCACCAATTCTAAATAGTTACGAGCAAAAACAAGATAAACATAGAACTCTACGCTCCCTGACTCCAAGACGCACGAAGGAAGAATATTCAATGAAACATAAATTGAAGACTCTTTACCTTCAGGGGGAGAAACCTTAAGAGAAGTAAGTCTCCAACCTGGAGGGAACTCCATTATACTACCTTTTGAGGTAATCATAGATATATTGGTGGTGCCGGGCGAAAATACCGCAACACATACACCATCCTCAAACCTTCTTATAACCTTCGAGAAGGGTAATTTCTTTTTCAGTCCCTCTTCGAATCTCAAATAGTCTGATTTTGACAGGTTAAAGGGCCTTAGAAACACTAATCCAGAAACCTCATCTGACCAATAGATTATGTTACAGCGTCTGAACTCATCTATATACCCCATAAAAGGATTATCTTTAATAGGTGGCGGAGATAGTAGAAAATTGAAAAAGGCAATTAAAGAGGAGTCCTTTAAAATCTCTACATTCCCAGAAAGAGATAATTTATAACAAAGCACATTTTCCGTAGGATGAACAAAAACCTTCTGCTCCCAATCTACACCGATAGGGGGAACCTTACCCCGAGTAACTGCAACAGGTATATATGGCGTTTGTTTATCTGTTTTCGAATCGGTATAGGAATAAAGGGAATAGAGCGACTTTTGAGATTTGAGCAATAGCAATGTCGAACCGCTAATTACCCCATCTGTAGTTTTTAGGCTCACAGGATTAGCGAGTTGATTTTCCCCCCAAATCTTCTCCCACCTAATTGTGTTAATTGCTCCTCTATCATCAATAACAGAAAGTAAATTTGAATTGCCAATCAAACAATCCGAATAGCACTGTGTTATGCACAAAAAACACCGACAAAATAAAGTGGCAAAGAAAACTAAAAACGTCCAAGTCTTTATATGGGATTGTGAAAATCCAAACATCATTTACCAATTTTACCCTGAACCAAAATCTTGCTACTTAAACTATCTTCAAAAATCTTTATTTCCAATCTACCTAATGTCTGAAGAAATTTCTCCCACGGCGGATACAGTTCTGAGAAATCTCTTGGATTAATGAAATACCTCGTATCCAGAGCCACAGCCCACTGATAAAGCTTCTTATATTCTCTGCTCACCGATTCAAAATCTACAAATAACGAGGTGGACAATTCAGAAGCAGACGAGATTGCCACAACCACCTCGCTCATTGTAGATTCATTAGTGCAAAATAGAAATCCATCATTATACCTTGCTAAACATAACTGATAGGCTCTACCCCACAATGGAATTACATACCCTTCCACATTATCCCACTTGGTAGGATAAACCGGGGTATATGGAGGCAATCCAACCATTTCCAACAATGTGGATATTGTCTTCTCCTCTTCGGGAAACCATCCCGCGAAAACAGGAATGGGCACTAAACAGTTATCCGAAACTCCCACAATGGAAAAGACTCCGTTCTGTGTCTTCACCAAATCTAAAAGTCTCAACAATAGATGTTCCACTGGCGAATCCGTTATCGTCCTAAGATACAATTTTAGTGGGAATTCAAAATATTCAATAGTCTTTACATCCACAAGTCCCTTGAGATACCTCAATATAATATTATCCACAAACTCAATAAATTCACCCGATATTGACACCACAGCATTAATAAAAACAGGCTTTTGTAAAATCTGATTGGTCTCAGTGGAACCCAAAATATTACCACTAATCTTAATATCATCCTTCAATTCTACCTGCAACTCAATAGACCTATTATTTGCCACTGCATTTATAATACAATCCTCTCTTGAGTTCATCTGAAAATCAAGATATTGCAATTGTTCCCTGCCAAAAGCACAATTGGAAAAAATTACATAATTGTCCACTACTGAGAAAAACATATTTCCACCTTCATCGCCTCTCAGGCGATTCCGCAAAAGCAAAGGTACCAACATACGAGCATAAAATCGTGGTTTTGCAATAAGTGCCCAATGCTCATCTCCGAAGAAACAAAACACACAGGGATTCCCAACCCAAAAATTCCACCTAACAGGCGTAAGTCTTATACCAAACCTCTTTCTCAATCCCAATTCCACATCATACAAATAAGAATAAAGATTCTCATATCCACTTACACCAATCGGATGACTCGAAAGTTTCTCCCAAAATAATGGAAAATCAGGAAAGAAAACTATAACATCAGACGAAGAAGGAATAGGAAATTGCTGAGAAGAAGGCAAAAAATTAAAAGAAATTAGGTGACTTATTGAGGGAAAGAAAGATATTAAGACAAATGCAAAAACACAAATAAGAACCACTAACCCTGCAAATATTTTTCTGAATGATGTGTTCATTTCACAAAACTATGCAGAAAACTAAACAAAATTAGTATAATAGTATAACAGAAAATCCTAAACACAAAACTTTACTAAGTTACTCACATAAAATACCTTGCAAAAAACTTGACAAAACATAAAAATTTTGCTAAAGTTATTTAAGGAAGTTGCCGATAATATAATAGGATAAACAAAGTAATCTCAGGAGGAGAAAAAATGGTAGTAATAAACAGCATAGGCGGAATCCCCGAGCCTGTGCCAGAAAAACCATCGCGAATCAAAACTGAAAAGGACACGGATGTCAGAGAAGCAAAAGGGGCAATCCGTTCTCCTGCACAACAAGAAGACCAGGTGGTTATCAGTTCCGAGGCACAGGCAGCAGCAGAAATTGCAAGGTTGGTGAGACTACTTAAATCACAAGAAGCGGTTAGAATGGACAAAGTTGAACAGGCTCGACAACACTTAGAATCAGGCGAATATAAGAAACCTGAGGTTGTCGAAAAAATAGCAGAAAAAATAATGAAACTCATAAAGTAATAAGAACTTCCCCATAATAACCTCTACGGCGTGTGTATATCAAAACACACGCCGTAATTGTTTTTAAACAGAGACAAAACTCACTAAAATATGGTAGCATTATAATAAATAATAAAAGAAGGGCCTACAAGATGAAAATTCCATACAAAATACCTATAAGAATTATTGTTCCCTTCTTCATCATTACTCTTTTATCGGGTTGCGGAGTAGAACTATTAACCACCACCGCTATTCAAGGTGAACTCCAGGCTCAACAACTCAAAAGTATGCAAAGGCAAGTTCAAGGTATAAGTAATCAAACTGCCAAAATCAACCTACAAAGAGCCATCCAAACCTTCCAAGCAGAAAATGGCCGCTATCCTACAAGTTTGAACGAACTTGTCCCAAAGTATATACCCTCATTACCGGATGCTGGAAATGGGTTGAGTTTCACATTCGACCCCGCAACAGGGCAAATCCTCACCGTACCTTCAGATATACCAGCAGAAGACCTAAGGCGGATGGAACAAATCAAATACGCAGTTCTACAATTCGCTTATGCAACAGGCTATTACCCTCAAAATCTGGATGCCCTATATCCTAACTATATTCCTT
>CAZZMK010000061.1:0-3110 GCA_964655185.1 uncultured Nitrospirales bacterium
AGAGAGCCTCTAAAGTAATTCCCTGCGGGGTATATGGACATTTTAGTCCTGCGCCGTGTGTACCGCCTGAAGCATATCCGTTCTTCGGGGTAAAAGCAGAAGGCTGTCGATTTTGGGATGTTGATGGAAATGAGTTTATAGACTACATGTGCGCATATGGTCCTATGATACTTGGTTACCACAATCCAGTAGTAGATGAGGCTTTTTTAAGACAATTACGAGAATGCGATGTCAACAGTATAGCATCAACCAAAATGGTTGAACTTGCGGAATTCCTTGTCGATTTGATACCAATAGCAGATTGGGCTTTCTTCGCCAAAAATGGCGCAGATGTCACTAATTATGCGGTAATGATTGCAAGGGCAGCGACGGGAAGAAAAAAAATAATTGCAATAAAAGGTGGATATCACGGTAGTTCTCCTTGGATGCAGGGTATTGGACATCCTGGGGTAATAGAGGAAGATGTAGCAAATGTGATAAGAATACCGTGGAATGATTTGAAAGCCCTTGAACAGGCATTAGAAGAAAATTATGGGCAAGTAGCGGGGTTTATTTCTACTCCATATCATCATCCTGTTTTTGCTGATAATGAGTATCCTGCAGAAGGCTACTGGGAGGGAGTGCAAAAGTTATTAAAAAAACATGGTGTGGTTTTAATTCTCGATGATGTAAGAGCAGGATTTAGACTTCATTTAGGTGGTTCTAACGAGTTTTTTGGGTTCAAACCTGACCTAATTTGTTTTTGCAAGGCAATAGCCAATGGTTATCCTATATCTGCATTAGTGGGGAAAGCAGAACTCAAAGTTGATGCATCCAGAGTATTTCATACAGGAAGTTACTGGTTTTCTGCTCCTTACATGTCTGCTGCATTGGCAACCCTCCAAGAATTAAAAAGACTAAATGCCCCAGAATATTTATACAACTTAGGAGTAAAGTTCAATGAAGGGCTTATCAAAATTGCAAAGGATTACGGATTTACTCTAAAGGTAACAGGGCATCCATCCATGGCATATTACAGAATAACTGATGACCCGACCTTAAAATTACATCAGAGGTGGTGCGCAGAGTGCACAAGGAGAGGTGCTTTCTTCACATCTCATCACAACTGGTTTTTATCTATGGCACATACAGAAAAAGATATAGAACAAACGTGGGAAATATGTGAGGAGGCGTTCAAAGCAATAAAATCATCAGTATAAATAAAAGGAGTAAGAAGTATGCCATTAACCGAGAAGGAACACGTAGAACTTAGAAAAATAGCGAGGAAAATTAGAAAAGATATTGTTGATGTGACTCACTGGTGTGGTGGAAGCCACATAGGCGGTTCACTTAGCATGGTGGAGATATTGGTAATTCTATACTGGAAATACTTGCGAATAGACCCTAAAAATCCTCAGTGGGAAGATAGAGACAGGTTAGTGCTTAGTAAGGGGCACGGAGGAGTTGGGCATGCAGTAGTGCTTGCTAATAGAGGCTATTTTGACTTTGAAATGCTGAAGGAGTTTAACCAGTTTGGCTCTCCCTTCGGTATGCACTTAGACTCTACAAAGGCGCCTGGTGTTGATGCTTCTACTGGTTCAATGGGGCACGGGTTACCCCAGGCGGTTGGAATGGCATTAGGTGCCCGAGTACTAAAAAAAGACTGGAGAGTATATGCAGTACTAGGTGACGGTGAATGTAATGAAGGTTCTATCTGGGAAGCGGCGATGGCAGCAAATCATTATAAAACAGCCAATTTAATTGCTTTCCTTGACAGAAATCATTTAATGATAGACGGTCCTACAGAGTCAGTAATGAGTTTGGAACCATTGGATAAAAAGTGGGAAGCATTCGGATGGTATACTCAAGTGATAGATGGCCACGATTTTATTGCACTGTCCGAGGCAATAGACAAAGCGCTCGAAAATACCAAAGGTCCATCAATGATAATATGTAATACGGTAAAAGGTAAAGGTGTGTCTTTTATGGAAGGGAACCCAGCGTGGCACTATGGTGGACTAAACGCAGAACTTGCGGAGAAGGCTAAAAAGTCCATTGATGAAATGTATAAAGACCTTGATTAATATACAAAAAGAGGAGATGCAAGATGAGTAGTAAAGGAGGCTTGACTTGGACAGTATATGACGCAGACAAAATGACTCAAGCAGAAACTTACGGGTTGGTGTTAAGTTATTTAGGGGAAATTAATCCTAAGATAGTGGGATTATCTGCAGACCTCGCAAAGTCAACAAAGATAGGCAAATTCGGAGAGAAGTTTCCCGATAGATTTTTCAATCTTGGTATTGCTGAACAAAATATGTTCGGAGTCGCGGCGGGTCTTGCAAAAGCGGGGTTACTTCCTTTTGTGTCTACCTTCTCAGTTTTTGCATCAATGCGGGCTGTAGAATTTCTAAGAGATGATATATGCTACCAAAATCTTAATGTTAAGGTAATAGCAACGCACGGAGGGACTTCATTTGGTTCAGCGGGTACTACTCACCATTCGATAGAAGACTTATCCATAATTCGCGCTATACCCAATATCAAACTTATTGTCCCTGCAGACTCAGTAGAAACAGCTTTGGCTGTACAGGCATGCGTTGAGGTGGAAGGACCCGTGTACATAAGGATTGGGAGGAGTTTTGAACCAAGGGTGTATGAAACAGATGACTATGGTTTTACTATTGGGAAATCAGTAGAGATGAGACCTGGAACAGATGTTACAGTAATTGCGTGTGGAGCGGTAGTTTACCACGCAGTAGAGGCATCTAAAATATTAGAGAGAGAAGACGGGATTTCAGTTAGAGTGCTCAATATGCATACCATAAAACCCATTGATAAAGAAGCCATTGAAAAGGCGGTTATCGAGACGAGAAGAATAGTTACTTTCGAGGACCATAATGTGTATGGTGGGTTAGGTAGTGCGGTAGCAGAAGTAGTAGCAGAATTTGGAAAAGCCTGTGCCTTTACCCGTGTTGGGATTCCCGATAAATTCAGCCCTCATGGTTACCCAGAAGACTTAATGCACTATCATAAGATTGATACTGACGGGATAGTAGAGAAGGTTAGAGAACTATTGGGGAAAGAGTTTGAAAAGGAGGAAGATTGGGAAGATGAGTACTAATTCAGCA
>CAZZMK010000062.1:0-7710 GCA_964655185.1 uncultured Nitrospirales bacterium
TTTGCTTGAATGGAATGTTAAACTCGACCCGGAGGCATTCGAACGCGTGTTGTCTACTGATTTGCCAATAGTGCTGTATCCGTGCTCTGCAAATGGGGATGCTTTTGCCCTTGGGAATTTCAATTCTTACTGGCAATTGCCTGATTTGAATTTTTTGAGGGATGTCGACCCGCGATTGCTCAGATATTTTGTTTATTCTCATAGCAGAAGTAATAGGGTAGACTTTTTGCAGATATTAGAGGAAGACCCTCCAGAAGAGGCGAAACAGTCGCTGTTCAAGCGGGCGCATAATGTTTGGGTTATGGATGCGTTGCTGGAAGTGAGCAAACGGGTGTTAGTTCAGCGGGCAGATGGGAGTTGGAGGATTGTAACGCAATTGGAGAAGAAAACTTCAGACAAACCTATAGAAACTTCACTTGTGCCTGTGAAATTGATACCGAAGGACGATGGGAATTTTGATGTGAACTTTGAGTCGTCGAAAAAACCGCATAAGATTTTCTATAGACGCAATCCGATGGAGCACCAGCAGGCATTTCGCGAGGCGTTGCCGATATTGTATAAGAACTTTAGAACGGTGGATAGAAAATACTAAACATTATAAGGAGATATAAAAATGAAAAAGATATCGGTAATCTTGATTTTGTTATGTATTTG
Source organism: uncultured Nitrospirales bacterium (assembly GCA_964655185.1). Classification (GTDB taxonomy): domain Bacteria; phylum Hydrogenedentota; class Hydrogenedentia; order Hydrogenedentales; family Hydrogenedentaceae; genus Hydrogenedens. The sequence continues at coordinate 655 of CAZZMK010000062.1, forward strand.
TTTAACTCGAGTGACATTTGCGGTGAAGGTAAAAATTGACTCTGACAAGATGCTCAATGTTGATGGGCAAAGAGTATTTATTTTGGGGTTGTACTCACCTCGGTTAGATGATGCAAATGAGTTGAAGTTATTGGAAGAATCGGGTTTTAATCTTGTTTCTGTGTCGCCTAATGAATCTGAAATAGCAAAGGTCAGTGAGCAAGGGCTCTGGTTTTGGGTGAATGTGCATTCTGCTTTAGTTTCACCTGATGCGGAAAAGAGAATCTCCGCTATGAAACAATTGATAGATAAGATTAGACATCATCCGAATTTTTTAGTGTGGGAGATGCCAGATGAGGCTTTGTGGAATGTTTACCTTCGCAATCACGAGGCTAAGCGTTGGAAAGAGCCGAAGGCTTTGAGGGAGAAGATAACTCAAATTACTGAAACACAGCAAAAGGAGAATCTTTCTGCGATGCTGAATAAAGCGGTTGATTTTTACAAGAAAGGTATGTGGGCTGAAGGAGAGGAGATTGTGAACCAGATTTGGTCTGCAATAGGCGAGGAATCGCCTTATGCGGAGTTTTCAATGGCTCAGATTGAGAAACATAAAGAGGTAGAATTCGAGAAGGTGAAGACTGCTTATGAAATGATAAAGACACTTGACCCTGAGCATCCGATATGGATGAATCACGCCCCGAGAAATTCTATGGAGAGTCTGCGTAAATTTAGTCAGACAGCGGATATAGTGGGGTGCGATATATATCCTGTGCCTATCCATCCGAAGTTGAGGCACTCCGACCTTATGGACCAAACTATGGCATGTGTTGGGGCGTATACGCGGAGGATGCAGGACATAGACCCGCAAAAGCCTGTATGGATGGTGATTCAGGGATTTGATTGGGCAATGTTGCAGGGAGAGGTTTACGAACGGAGCGGTAGTGAGCAGAGTGGGTTTAGACCGCCCACACTTGAGGAAATTAGGTTTATGGGCTTTGATTGCATTGTGAATGGTTCAAGAGGTATCCTTTTTTGGGGTACTCATTATGTTGATAGGAACTTGCAGTTGTGGAAGGACCTGATAACCTTTGCTTCTGAAATAAAGCGGTTACAACCTGTGCTGGCAAGTGAGGAGGCGAAGGAGCCTCTTACTGTTAGTTGTGATGAAATATTCGGCTCCGGGGATAGGGGTATAGTAGTGCTGGTTAAAGTTTATGATGGCAAACCTTATATTTTAATGGTAAACGAGTGGCATGAATGCGGAATAAGGTATCGCCTTAATTCACCTCTGCTTAAGGATGGGATGAAATTCAAGGAATATTATTCAGGTGCGGAGGCGACGATTAAAGAGAGCACACTTTCTTACGGTATAGAAAACTTCGGCGTGCAAGTGTGGGAACCTGTGGAATAGAGAATAAAGGCTTGATAGATAGGTTGATTTGCTTTTCTACTTGCTTGTGATTTTGCCGTCAGGTGTTTGATATTTATGACCAGGGCTTAGTAATTCTACTCTTGCTTTGTAGAAAGCGTCTTCAATGGCTGATAGAGATTTAGAAGGATATTTATTGGCTTTTATTATTCCTTCGTATAGAGCCCAGCGGTCGTTATTTTCACTCATAACTATAAGAGCGTTTCTGTCTCTCTGCTGACGGGTTGTTTTTCTTTTATATTCACTGCTTCTTAATATAGCAATGAGTCCGCCATTTTGCTCATAGACAAATCCCGAGTTTAGTAATTCTTTAATTAGTTGGCTTCGCATTGCCCTTGTTTTTATTGCTTGCCGTATTTGAGGTGTATCTAAGTTAATGGGCCCAATTTGGTACGAATCGAGTTCAGTTTCACCATTCCAAATTTTTGTTTCGACAATTTTTGCGGTCTCAAGAATTTTATCCTCAGGCAAAGTGGAATAGTCCGGTGCAATTCTTATAAAGGACCTAAGAGTACCGCAAGAGGAAGTTAGAAAGAGTATGGTTAGTAATGGGGGTAGGAAAAACAATAAAAAGTTTTTTTTCACCGTATTTGAGATTTTCATTATTAGGTATCCTTGTTATCTTGATTTTTTAGTTGAACTGCGACAATCTTATTTTTTCCACTTCTTTTAGCCTCGTATAAACCGAGGTCGGCAGTTCTAATCATATCTTCAATAGTAGCTACATCCTCTTGATTGAGTTCGGCTACACCACCACTGATAGTAATTTTAACATCTTTTCCCATAGAACAAAAAGTTTTTTCTTCTATTGCTTTTCTGACTCTTTCTGCCTGGGTAATGGCTCCTTTGAGGTCGGTTTGTGGCATGATAATGATGAATTCCTCTCCTCCATACCTTGCAGGGATGTCGGTTCGGCGTATGGTTTGTTGCATTCTTTTTGCGATTTCTTTTAGAACAAAGTCACCGAATAGATGTCCATGAACATCATTACATTTTTTGAAGTCGTCGATATCAAATAGGGCACAGGATAGTGGGAGTTTATATCTCGTAGCGCGGAGGATTTCTTCTTCAAGTCTTTCGCGGAAGTATCTATGATTGTATAACTCCGTTAATCCGTCTGTGACAGCGAGTTTTTCAAGGGCTTTATTTGCCTGTTGCACGGATTCAAACAATTGGGCACGCTCCAGAGCATTCGCTGCAGCATTAGTTACTATCTCGAAGAAACTAATTTCTTTGCGTGAAAAAGTGCCTTTTTTCCGCACTGCCCGTAAGAGGAGAGAACCAACTTCGGGGTCGTATAATACTATCGGGATTACGAGTATGGAGCGAATGCCAGTTTTCACAAGTACGTCGAGGCAGGGGAGCATTAATGGGTCTTCGCGAACATCGTTTATTATTACTTTATCACCTGTTGCTAAAGCCTTTTTGATTTCGGGATATTTGTTAAGCGAAATAGTTACATCGTAAAGTTGTGCATCATCGTGCGAAGCGAGCACGTGTGCAGTCTCCTCTTGCCCCCATACCCGCACTATTGAGCATCTATCAGAAGGTACTATTTTTGAAATCTTTTCTACGAAGATATAAAGCACGTCGTGGGCTCTTCTTTTACCTGAGATTGATTTTAATATGTCTAAGGCGATTGCAAGTTCATTCTTTTCGAGTTCTCTTAGTGCAGTGCCTTCTGACATAAGTTCTGCGTGCATACTCATTATTCGCGAGGAAATTTCTGCAAAATTATCCAAATTTATATTCTTATCGGGTAAAGAGAGATTTGCTGATGGAGCAAATAGTTTTAAAAGTTCATTTGTATAAGTTATGTGGTAAGTCCACCCACCTATAAAATCTTCTTCACCCCTCCGCTGATGTTCGGGAATTATAGTTCCCAGAAAAGCAACGGTTGCATTTTCGGAAACTACGATAAAAAATCTGTCCTGTTCGCATACGAACTCAGGAGGTGGTTGTATGGTGATGTCCGGACTATGTTCTGCGGGAGAAGAATCACATACAACAATTAGACTCCGCAAGTGCTCTGACAAAGCACCTAAACCTTCTATCCTGCCGAGGGTTTCTACATCACCAATTACTGTGGTATCTTTTTCACCAGACCATACAAATTGTTTCAAACTCTCCTTGCAAAGTTCGTTAAATATGCTTAGTCTATTTATTGGTATAAGGGGAATAAATTTTTCTCTCTCAGATGAAATGCGAATTCGTTCAGGTAGAGGCGTAACAGCGTTTTTATTATCCTCATCCCTCCTCATAATGTGTATCCTCATAAGGTGGTTATTTTACGATTTAGGGCTCGGGCTACCTTCTGTTTCTATATTATTAGTGGGACCTGGCTCTAAGTTTCCAACTGGAAACACATCTTCAGGGGTTACGACCTCTTTGATAATTACGGGAGTCGAGCGAACGATAAGGTCATAAAGTTCTTCTATATCCTCTTTAAGGAACCTAACACATCCATTGGATGAATAGGTTCCTATGGTTTCTGGTGCGATAGTGCCGTGCAAGCCAAGGTCTGAAGGTAATCCTGGCTCTGCAGGGATAAGAGGCATCCATCTCGTTCCTAACTCATTTCTCGGGTCTCCAGGAGGTATAGGTCCTTCTCCTGGCTTGAACCAAGTAGGATTTTTTTGCTTGTTTCCTATTTTGTAAGTACCGAGGGTCGTTTCATGGCCTGGTTTACCTAACCCGACTATGTATCGCTTAAATATACCATTTTCATCTACGAGGAAAGCCCTGCACTTGGACCTTTCTACTATTAATTTAAAGTCTTTTGGGGTGTATTTTAATACCTGATTGGGTCTTAATGTAGCATTCTCTTCAAGATTGTTTGCTCTGCATAACATACCTAATGGGGTATTTAATTTTGCACCAATTCCGATAAGGGTATCACCTCGCTGAACGATGTATTTTTGGCTTTCGGGTGTCTCTTCAGGTGAGAAGATTAACTCTACGTTAAGTTGTCCAAGCAAATCCAAAGATTCGTTCCATATTTTTGAATCCCACTCCGCATCTATGACTGCGAGGTGAGCAAAGTCTCGAGCCTTTGTTTTTTCACCTTTTTTATTGGCGATTCTTGCCAAGCCTAAGTAGCCATAACATTTGCTTTTGTTTGAAAATTCTTTTGTTATCGTGTTATAGATTTTTTCTGCTTCGTTATCTTTATTCAGTTTTTCGAGGATGATACCCTTTCTATACAATATTAGAACATAATCTTTTGCTTGTGCACATTTTTCTTGTGCTTGGTTTACTACTTCTTCAGATTGTGCTAAATCGCCTTCTTCTTCTACATCAAGCCATAATAGATATGCTTTTGCTAATTCGTCGGGGTCATTAGTTGAGTTTATATAAGACTTAATTGCCTTCCTTAGTTCCTCGATATTTTTTTCTTCTTTTAACTTAAGAATTTCTTCCCATTGAGTTTCCTTTGGTTTCTCCTTGTTTGGCAATATTTTTTCTTTGATTATGGTTGATACTTCTTTACCCGGAGCAGATACAGGAGATAGGTACAAAAGCCTGTAAAGTCCGTAAATAGTGATTAAAATCAAACAAACCGCTATTACAATGCGAAAAAGCGTATTATCTCTCTTTTTCGTAGAAAAATATCTTTTCTTCATAGACAAAAACTTCAAATTCTTGATTTAGTGGCTCTGGTTAAGTCAAGGATTAATTCTGTCATAGATTGATATCTGTGTTCTAATTTTCTCCGAAGACATTTTAGTATAATTCGGTCTAAGGCCGGGGTAATTTCAGGATTATAAGTTGACGGAGGAGGAAATTTAAAGTTAGGGCTTAGTATTTGTCCCATGATTTGTTTGGAGTCGTTGCCTTCGCAAGGGTGCCGTCCGGAGAATAATTCATACATTGTAATTCCAAAAGAGAATATATCCGAGCGGGCATCTAAACTTTTTTTGAGCAACTGCTCGGGTGACATATAGATTAGAGTACCACCTTTCTCTTTGGTGAACCATTGGGTCCAATCTGTTGTTTTTGATAACCCGAAGTCCACAATCTTGACTTGCTTACCGTCTCTTGAGAATAAGAAGTTGGCTGGCTTTACATCTCGGTGTACTATACCGTGTTGATGAAGGTAGTCCAGTCCATGGCAAAGTTTTATGCATATATCAATCATTTGCGGGATGGTAAGGTCTCGCTCTTCTATATGCTTTTTGAGGTTATAGCCGTCTATATATTCCATTACAATGCATCTTCGAGTTCGCCCCATTTTATCTACAGTTTCGTAGATGTTCTTATCCATCTTAATTATATTAGGATGGTTTAGTGAAGCGGCAATCATTACTTCTTTGCCTAAAAAATCTTGTTTCCGCCTTTTGGGGTCTTCCTCGTATTTTGGATGAAGCACTTTAACTGCAACTAGAAGGTCTTTTGCAGGGTCAAGTGCCTTGTATACGGTTCCCATACCCCCTGTACCGATTGGTGCGAGTATCTTGTAAGGACCTACTTGGGATATCTCGAGGTCGGATTTGTTTGGGTCATCGAAACTCGATTGAACGTTTTTATCAGACGAGGTAGTATCTTTATTCTTCCTTTTAAATATCCAAAACATTTTTACCCCCTTATATAATATATGCAAAGCTTTATGTATCAACCACTATAATACCATATTGCTTACCACTTAGTACATAAATTTTACGCAGTTTTCCACTGAGTATCTCCTGCAGGTACAGGAATTTCATTCAATATCTCTTGGAGCACAGATGAAACGGTTACTTTTCGGAGTCTACTTTCGGGATTTAGAATTAGTCTGTGTTCTAACACGGGCTTTGCGAGGGCTTTGACGTCGTCGGGAATTACATAACCTCTGCCCATAACTGCTGCATAACCCTGACAGCACCTGAATAACATAAGTGATGCCCTTGGGCTTGCTCCAAGCATTAAATGAGCATGGTCACGGGTTCTACTTACTATTCTAATTAGATACTCACGAACTTTCGGGTGAACGAAAATCTCTCGAACCTTCATTTGCATTTGTATTATTGTTTGCGGATTTGTTACTGGCTTCAAAGTGTCTATTGGATGAGCCAAACGGAGTTTTTCAAGCATATCTACTTCTGCGGTAAAACTCGGGTAGCCCATGGAAAGTTTCACCATAAACCTGTCAAGTTGTGCCTCAGGTAGTGGGAATGTCCCTTCGTGTTCGACAGGATTCTGTGTTGCAAACACGATGAATGGCTTGTTTAATACATAAGTTTTGCCGTCTACCGATACTTGGCCTTCCGCCATTGCCTCGAGTAAAGCGGATTGAGTTCTGGGTGTGGCTCTATTGATTTCGTCTGCTACTACAACCTGGCTAAATATTGGGCCGGGTCTAAATTCAAAGTTCTGGGTTTTTTGATTGTATATGGAAACGCCTGTTACATCTGTGGGAAGTAAGTCGGGGGTGCATTGTATCCGAGTATAGGTGCATCCACTTGAGATAGCAAGTGCCCTCGCTAACATTGTTTTCGCTACCCCTGGAACATCTTCAAGTAATACGTGTCCTCCTGCCAGAAAGGCTGATAGTGCTGTTCGTATTACCTGACCTTTGTCTAAGATAACAGTTTCTATATTTTGAATGATTTCTTTGATTACATCTCTAAATTGGACAGTTGCCATATCTTTATTATTCCAAAGCGTTTTAA
>CAZZMK010000063.1:0-2922 GCA_964655185.1 uncultured Nitrospirales bacterium
ATGCATTAATACCTGTTATTATGCACAGGATGGTAAGTAACAGTGAAACAATACCCATCCCAATAAGGTTTCTTTTTTCTGCATTGGATTTATTTTCCCACCATTGATAGAGATTAGAAATGAAATTTATTAGGGGCTTTCTACCTTCAGGAGGGGTAGTTGTGGCTACCGGTAATGAAGCTGTATTTTCTGCAGGGGTTGATTCAGGTTGGGCTGAAGCAACGGCTGTTTGAACCGTAGTTGGTGACGGTGGAATTTGTATTTGTGATTCTATTGATGTAGTGGGAGAAGTTGTTGAGAGTTTTTCCTCAGTAGATTGACTTGACTCAGTTGGTTTAGATTCTTTGGTTTTAGGTTCTCTTTTATGTGGTGGCAGTTCAGTTGGAACTTTGTTCTTCTCAAAGTTAGGTGGTAGAGAAAAACCTGATTTTATTTCCTTTGGAATCTTAAACGGCTTTAATTCTTCCCCGCTCGCAATTCCTTTAGGTTTAGACTGTTGGGGAGGAATTGGCGGAGGAGAAGGTATTCCCTCGGGCCTCGGGAAAGTTACCTCTTCTGGTTTAAGTACTTGAGCAACTTGTGTAGAACCGGGTTTAGGTGGCATTGGTGGTGTAGTAGGGGGTCGGTTTGTAGTAGTTGTGGGGGTTGGGAGCGGAGGTGGGGGAATAGGGGGGGGTACTACTACGGGCCCAGTAGTTGGAACAGTAGGGGTATTTGGAGTGGTAGGTGTAGTTGGTGTTTGCTTCGGTATAACTTTTACAGTTCTTACTGCACTAGCATTATTTCCGGCATTGTCTCTTACAGTATATGTGATTGTGTATTCGCCAGGTATATTAATGTTTACATATCCAGATGTCTGTACACGCTCGGTAATGTCACCATCTGCATTATCTTCAGCCTTCCAACCGGGTTCTATATAAGGAGTACCCTGTGTCAAAGTTAGTGGATTATCTCCTAATAATGTTATTGTGGGAGGTGTTCTATCTACTCCGTTAATCTCAGTAACTTCAGGAGAAGATACCAATCTTGGTCCATTGGTTCTATATTCTACCTGCCCTGAAATAATTTTAACCCCACTCGCTCCTTCCGGTATTTGCACAGTGTATGCAAATGAACACGGGAAAGGGGGAGGCGTTATCCAAGCAAACTGCAATGTCCCTGTGGTGCCCGGAGCAGGAGCAATAGGTGGAGGGTCAGTATTTATTCCGCGCATAGATACAAAAGTCCAATCAGAAGGTAACATCTCGTATAAGCCTATTGCGGTAACAGGGTAGTTCGGGTCAGGTGCTTCACAATAGATATTCAAAACTATCTCCATCATACCACCGGGAATATATTCACGAGGCACCTGTCGCATTAAACGAATCCCAAGTGGGTTAGTATTTGCCTCATGTGTACCGGTGGTTTGAGAAGAGATAGATATATTCACAGTGCTGAATATTAGTAATAACATTAAGATTGACAAATTCTTAATCTGCATCCCAGTTCCTCTTAATTTTATGTTTACCTGTTGTAAAACGACTTAAGTATAGATTTATTAGACTACTTTATTGCCAGTACTGGTCTAAAAAACTACGTTTAGGTCCTTGTATACTACCTTCGATAGGTTCTGCTGACTGTTGAAAGAAAGCCTCAAGGTCTCCGAATCTATCCACACGGAACGCCTCTGCAAGTTGTCCCTCTCCGAGTCCACAAGAATCAGCAATTTGTGCGCTTTGCATATATAAAATTTGTTCTATTAAGAAAGATGGGTCGTCGTGAAATGCTTGTTCTATAGCAGGTACTTTATAGCCCCAGGTCTTTAATTGTAATCTAAATTGATTTAATATATTTCTGACCATTGTAATTTGGGTACTAAGTGCTCTCACTTTTTGCGGGAAAAACTCAGTTATGTCTTCGGCATAGTTTATATCTTCGGGAGAACGCGAAAAATACCACCTCTCACATACTGAGAAAGGCTCCACTCCAGACTCTTCGAAATGCTCAGGATGGTGGAGGTCAAAGCAGGATACCCAGAAGGATTCTTCTACCGCCCTCGCTACTCGGATATGGTCCATATTAGGTTCATACCTTGCATATGGGTCAAAAGTAAAAACCGCATAAGGTTTATATTTTCTGATGTAGTAAACACACCTTTCCCTTATTTTTGTGAGTGGTACATCTGCAAGTGAATCAGTAGGAAAGTTAAGGTCGACTATCTCTGAGACCCCGAGAATCTTACTTGCTTCTTCAAGTTCTTCACGATTCCTTTTTTTTGTCTCTTCTATTGACAGCCCTACAGAATCCCGAGCATCATCTGTCACCCTAACTAATATAATCCTCCATCCACTTGCACTCCATTTTGCGAGAGTCCCACCACAAAAAGCAGTTGCATCATCCGCGTGAGGAGCAAAAACCATAGCCGTAAACATAAACATCCCCTTCTTTTTAATGTTGTTGCGATATTCAAAAAAAGAAATTTTATGTTTATCTTATTGTAATTGTATATTATTATTATACAGATTAAATAGTATTAGAAAGGAGTAGAAGATGAAAAATAAATTTTTGTTATTCGTATTTGCCCAGTTTTTAGTTATGGGGCTCTTCAGCGGTTGCTTATTTAAGCCTGAACTACAGGTCTCAGCCTTATCCCATCATTTTCCTGGCGACCCCTATACCGGCTATGTAGAAACTGAATGGACTTTTAAAGTATGGAACTCGGGAGGTAAGGATTCTTTATTGAAGTTTAGAGTCGAACCAGACCAACCTTGGATACAAGTTTCTCCTGACTCGGGTTTGGTAAGAGCCAACGGTGAGTATGTAGATGTGCTGGTAAAGATACTTCGAAATGATTTTCCAAGTATGAATGAGAAATCCGCTCCTTTATTTTCAACCGGTCATATTAAAGTTTTTGGTGGAGGAATGGAGAAAACTATTATCGTT
>CAZZMK010000064.1:0-7757 GCA_964655185.1 uncultured Nitrospirales bacterium
AGGTTTTTGATATTAACGAACTTGTTAGCGAAATTGTAGAAGAAAACCGTGATTTAGTATCAAATAGACAACAAACTGTAAAGTTGGAACTATATACTAAACCTCTTTATGTAAAAGGTATAAGACGGTTAATTAAGGAGGCTATTGTTAATTATCTTACCAACGCAGTTAAATATACTCCAGAAGGAGGAAATATCACCATAAAGACCTTCTCAAAAGCGGGTAAGGTTAAAGTGGAAGTCGAAGATACAGGCGTTGGTATTCCTCAGTCTGAAATACCCAAACTTTTTAAAGAATTTGTCAGGATTAATTATAATATCCCCGGATTTACTCCTCCGGCGGGTTCAGGTTTAGGTTTGTTTATCGTTAGACAGGTGGTTGAAACTCACGGCGGAAGAGTGTATGTTCTTAGTAAAGAGGGTAAAGGGAGTACATTTGGTTTTGAATTACCTTTAAGTACAGTAAAACTATCATAGACACTGAATATTTAGATTAAAGGAGCATATATGAAGGAAGTAGATTTTATTAATTCTTTTTTTGAAGAGATTAGACAACCAATTTTGAACTTATATAAAAAAAGAACTGAGATAGAGAGTTCAACAAAAACTGACCCTACGGACTATCTCACGAAGGCAGATTTATTTGTCCAAAGTAGTTTCCTAGAGAGGTTATATAAATATTTCCCCGAAGACAGATTGGTAGGGGAAGAATCTGGATTCTCAGATTATTCAGAATCTATGAGAGGAAGAACTTGGCTTATCGACCCTATTGATGGTACTGCTAACTTTCTAAGAGGATATTTTCCAATATTTTGTGTTGGTATCGCCTTCAGTATTGGTAGTGAAGTAGTTGTGAGTGGAGTGCTTGTTCCTACAAGCGGTGAGATATACCTTGCTGAAAAAGGTTCCGGTGCATACAAGAATGATGGCACTAAGATAAAGGTGTCAAACACAAGTACTTTGGAAGGGAGTTGTGTACAGGTAGATTTTGGGAGAAGAGCATCTCGGCAAGATAGACTCTCATACATTGTGCCCACAATTTTATCTTCTGGCTTAGTTAGGTGTTTTGGTTCTGCAATAATGTCATTTTTAATTGTAGCAGTAGGTTCTTCAGATGGATATGTACACGATACATTGAAACCTTGGGATATGGCACCAGGCTTGTTATTAGTAGAAGAGGCGGGAGGTAGAGCTACTCAAGTTGATGGCTCGCCTATAAATATTTTTGGAGAAAATAGAGGAATTATAGTTACCAATGGACTAATACATGATGAACTTTTATCTCGAATTAACGAATATATGAAAAGAAATATGAAGTAGGTTGATAAGTTTAAATCTACATCCGAGTATTCAATTCGTCTAAAAGTCTTTTAAGTGCTTCAGGTTTAACATGAACCGCGTCATAAAATTCTGTTGATGAAACATTACATTTTGACGGAGAATAACTTCCAGCATATTTAATCTTTTCTTTTTCGAAAGTTTGTTTCATATACTCTTCAACATCAATGATGATTCTGTAGAGTTTATTGTTAGTAAGGATTTCGTAGGCTCTGGGATGGATGGGTATAAGCAACATTTCTAACTCTACGCCATCTGCTTTAACTCGTCTAATAAATGATTCAAAAATGAGCCTCCTAAATTCGTCTATACTTCTGTAATTTACAAGTCCCTCAGGGTGTTTAAATGCATATCTCTCTGCTTTTAAGTCTACCTCACTTTGAGGTCTTTCCCTTCTTGAAGACTCATATATTATGCTTCCGTCAGGTCTGATTACTTTTTCCCTACGTTCATAATCTTCTACAGGTGATGGCCTTGGTATCTTACCAATTATCCAGGCAGGGAAATATCTTATCGATTCTTGAAAATAACCAGGTGAAAGTATTTGAATATATCGCGGGTCTATGACCTTAACTAATATGTCTGTGAGTGTTTGTTTCTTTTTGATGCCCATTCTTTCTAATGCTTTATCATATTCTTTAAAAAGATGAAAAGTACTTTTGCAATATGAGTTAAAGTAGTGCAAATCAGGACATATAATTAGTTTTTGAGGTAATTTATTGTTCTCGTATAGAATTTCGTAATTCGCAATTATATCTTCGAGATTTGCAGAGGGAAGACTTATGTTTAAAAAATTATCCCCTGGGAACATACTTGAATCAATCACCATTGCGCGACTCGACCCCATTACAACAACGTCAGGTTTTGACTCCAAAATTGCTATTCTTTCCCTTACAACCTTTCTATAGTCGATATTTATTGCATTTATTACTCCATAACCGTTATTAAGCCATTTTGCAATTGTTTTTTCCTGTGCACTCCTCAATAATCCTGAAGGGTCGATGAAGACGTTAATAGCAATATAAAAAAAGAAAAATAGTCCCAGCAGTGCTAACTTTAATTTCCAGTTATCTCGTAAATTATTATTCATAGTTCTGATTCACATTAGAATTGAAAATAAATAAACGGAGAACTGTTCCACACTCCATAAAAGGCTAAAAGAAAAAGAAATAGATAATAAAATGACCATCTCAACGCCATATTTCTTTGCTCCAATTTTTCTTTTAGCGATATCCCGTAAGATTTGCAGGCTTCCACAATAATCAAAAGTCCTAAAGCAATAACTCCTACATTGAATTCTTGCTGAGTAGGCATACCTAAGGTGATTATGAAATCATCGAAATCTAAACCACGAGTAGGGTTACTCCAACCTAACCATAGGTGAGACCATATATAGAATACATCACTAATTTTTTCCGCTCTAAATGGTACTCCAAAGAATAGAAATATTGAGTATGTTATCAGTATTTGTATGACTTTATGAAGTTTTGGAAACTTAGTAATACATATTTTTTCTGCTACAGTTTTTCTAAAATCTCTTGTCAGGTAAGATAATACAAGACATAATCCCATTAAGAATCCCCAAAGTACATAAGTCCATTTTGCACCGTGCCAGAGGCCACTTAAAGTGAATACTATTATTAAATTTTTACAAGTATTCCATACTCCATATTTACTCCCACCCAATGGGAAAAATACATAGTCTCTAAACCAGTTCATAAGTGATATATGCCATCTTCTCCACAGTTCTGGGAAAGATGAAGAAAAATACGGTCTTTCAAAATTTTGGGTTAAATTTATACCAAGTACCTTTGCTGAACCCACAGCAATGTCTGAGTATCCCGAGAAATCACAGTATATTTGCCAACTTGAGAAAAACATTGCTAAGAGTAGTCCCGGACCTTCGTGAGATTGTGGATGTGCAAAAACATAGGATGATATATATCCAAGTCTATCCGCAACCACCACTTTCTTAAACAGTCCCCAGGCCATTATCTTCAGTCCCTCGCTAATTCTTTCAAAATCAAAATTATGTTCCGCTTTTAATTGTGGGATTAGCGAGTTTGCCCTCTCAATAGGTCCTGCTACTAACTGAGGGAAGAATGTCACATAAAGAGCAAATATACCAAAGTGTTTCTCGGGTTCAATATCTTTTCTGTACACATCTACTATGTAAGATATAGCCTGGAAAGTATAGAAAGAAATACCAATAGGCAGGAGAAGTTTAGAATATGGAAGTTCTGAATGATAGCCTATCGCATTGTATATATTTTCTATAGTATCCATAAAGAAGTTGTAGTATTTGAATACGAACAGTATTCCAAGATTTATTGAAATACTTACCCACAATATAAGTTTTCTAATCTTCTCATTATTTTGCTTTTGTAGTAATAATCCACTGAAATAACTCACAATGGTGGTAGTTATCAAAAGTAGAATATAGATTGGAATCCACGCCATATAAAAGTAGTAACTTGCGATTAATAGCCATACCCACCTGTATCGATGCGGTAGGAGAAAGTATATCGTGACTACAATTGGGAAAAATATAGCAAAATGTAATGAATTAAAAAGCATAACGGTCTATTGGGTAAAAAATTTTAGTGGTTTAGTTTTTTCTGGGATTGCTTCAAATAGAAATTCCCAGTTACCTCCTTTGTTCTCTATTTTCAACAAGATGAAATTAAGTCCTTTGTTTACTTTCACAATGAACGAATCAAAACCTCGTTTAAGTGCCATCCCGTCCTTTGAAAATCTCTCGTATACCTTTTTACCATTGATATATACTTTTCCGCCTTCATTCATTCCGAGTTCAAATAGAATTTTTTGGTTTGCATTTGATTTCAAATAGGTATAAGCATATGCTACCCCAGGTTCACTCCCTAAAAATTTATGTAATTTAATTGTAGGTGAATCCTGAGAAGTTTTTAAAGTATAGAGTTTAAGGTCTCCCTTTCTAATCATATCCTCGAAAAAGTTATTTAGTTTGTCTTTAGTAATCCCTACAATATTTTCACCGCCTATTTTTTGTAGGTAATCTATGTCAAATCCAATTCTGGTTATTTCCTCTAATGAGTCTTTACTCGATTCTAAATTTTTATCAGGGTTTGGAAAAGGACCTATTACTACCCATTCAGTGATACAAAACTTATTATCTTTTCCTACGTTGTTTTTTATTATAACTTCCGCACCTGAAAAACTCTCATTTTTTACCTCAAACTTTGACTGACTTATATTAAATGTAATGATTGCATTCCTTACATAAGGTCCGAGATAAATTAAGGGATAATTAACCTCTGAGTTTAGAAATTCACAACTATTTACAAAAATATCTCTGTTGTTAGCATATATACATGGATATCCCTTTAGATTTTTATCCCAGCCACTGAAGTGGCAAGCATTAAATAGCACACTTCCTTTACCTTCCAAATAGCCGTGATAATCTAATCCTTGGATTCCCCAGAATCCACATCCTACAAATTTAACGGGTCCATAATTTTCAGGTGATACTATTACCTTACTCATAAATGACGAATTTACAAATGTTATTCCTGCATGTTCCATTGCACTTTCTATTTTTACTGCACATGGAGTTATATCCATATAGCAATTCGTATAAGTCCCACTGCCTGGGAGATATTTTATGATTTTACCTCTTTCATCATATATAGGTCCGTTGATAAAGTGCATCCCAATCGAGTAGAAAATGCTAAACAAATTAAGTCCCATTTCACCATCAGTTTTTCCGATGATGAAAGCGATACCTTTATCTTTTGTAAATTTCCATAAAGGACTATTAGGGTCCAAATCCCAGAAGGGCCAGAAGTGTATATTTTCTATTCTTCCGACATCGTAACATTGATTTATATATAAGCCTCTGTAAAGAGGATAAGCGTGTATATTTCTAATCTTATGCCTCCCTGTTGGGTAAGTGCCAAAATCAATTGCTTGGTAAGGATTTACAAGCGTTAGGTCAATCAAAGAGACATCGTCAGCAGGTCCGTTTGACTGGATAGTCCAAGGGTAGGGAATAGGTGGATATGCCTTAACTTGCTCTGGATAGAATACTGTAAATCCTTTCAGGGTTGAACTTGTACTTACTTTTATCAGGGCAACTCCATTAGGTTCACCCTTCCCAGAAACTGCAAGCAAAGCACTGCCCAATTTCGTAGGTTCACCCCTGATGGGAGCTCTCCAAACCCCTTCTAAAGTAACATTTTCAGGAACTACGAGATGACCCTTTATGAGGTAATTGCCAACAGGTAAATAAACTATGCCTCCCCCATGTTTCCCTGCTAAATCCAATGCTTTTTGAATGTATTCTGTATCGTCTTGAACTCCATCTCCAGATGCACCAAAATCCTTTACATTATAGACATCAAGTTTTCTATATGAGTGATGGTCCTCAGTATAACTTGAAGTAGTTAGTATTGCTATAAGGGGAAATACAAAAAACAATATTCTGCTTTCTCTGATAGTGTGATGGATAAATTGCTTCACTTTAGAACCTCTTGAAATTTTACACTGGCTATTTAACTACAAAATTGATTAACTTCCCTGGAACATATATTTCTTTTACTATTGTCTTACTTTCGAGGTAGGGCACTATTTTCTCAGCCTGTTTTGCCAATGATATTATTTCCTCTTGTGAGAGATTAACAGGGACTGTAATTTTTCCTCTTAGTTTTCCATTCACCTGAATTGGTATTTCAATAGTATCTTCTTTTATTAACTCCTCATCGTACTCGGGCCAGGGTTCGTAAGCCAAGGTTTTGGTGTGCCCAAATCTTTCCCAAATTTCCTCTGCTATATGTGGTGCAAAAGGAGATAAAATAAGGATAAATTTTTCTCCAACCTCTCTATCAATTTTCTCAACCTTATATGCAAAGTTAATGAATTCCATCATTTTCGCTATTGCGGTGTTGAACTGAAGTCTCTCAATATCCTCGGTTACTCCCTTTATAGTTTTGTGAAGTTCTTTTACAATATCAGGGCTACCACCTGATTCAACAAACCTTGATGATATATTCCCATTTTCATCAATAAATAGAGACCAAATTCTTCTAACAAACCTATACACACCTTGGATTCCTTCCTCTGTCCAGGGTTTATCTCTATCGAGCGGACCCATAAACATTTCATACATTCTCATAGAATCCGCTCCATATTTCTCGATAACCTCATCAGGATTAACCACATTATATCTTGACTTACTCATTTTCTCTATCTTAGTCTCAACTTCTATATCAGTTCCTTTTACGTACCATTTCCCATCTCGCTGTTCTACTTGATGTGGATAATAATATTTACCATTTTTATCCTGATATGAATATGCCAAAATCATTCCCTGATTAAAGAGTTTTATAAATGGCTCTTTTGTCGAGACATATCCTGCATCATATAGCACCTTGTGCCAGAATCGGGCATAAAGTAAATGTAAGACTGCATGTTCTGCGCCCCCAATGTATAGGTCTACAGGCATCCAGTATTTTTCTGCTTCCTTTGACCATGCTTCTTTGTCGTTATGTGGGTCAACAAATCGAAGGAAATACCAGCACGAACCTGCCCACTGAGGCATAGTGTTTGTTTCTCTCGTAGCAGGTTGGCCTGTTTCAGGGTCAACTGTATTAACCCAATCTTTTGCACGGGCTAAAGGCGGTTGACCATCTTCGGTAGGCTTGTAATTATCTAATTCAGGTAATACCACTGGTAAATCTTTCAAAGGTACTGTCTTTACAGTTCCGTCAGCAAGTTTGATTATAGGGAAAGGTTCACCCCAATACCTCTGGCGAGAGAATAGCCAATCTCTTAATTTGTAGTTCACAGCAAACTTACCAAGCCCTCTTTCTTCAAGCCATTGAGTAATCTTCTTTTTCGCCTCCGGCACGGTTAAACCATTTAATATTGAGGAATTTATCATTATCCCGTCGCCTGTATATGCTTCTTTTGTTATATCTCCACCTGATACAACTTCTATAATAGGTAAGTTATATTTTTTGGCAAACTCGTAATCCCTCGTGTCATGTGCAGGAACAGCCATGATAGCCCCGTAGCCATATTCTGCAAGTACATAATCAGCCACCCATATTGGTATAGCCTGATTGTTTACCGGATTTATGGCGTGTGCCCCGGTAAATACACCTGTTTTTTCCTTTTCTTCTTTCATTCGTTCTTGGGCTGTTTTCCTCATGGCTTGTTCTACATACTTTTTTACCTCTTCAATATATTCAGGTTGAGTTATACGCATTACAAGGGGGTGTTCCGGGGCTAAGACACAGTAAGTGGCTCCAAAAAGTGTATCTGGTCTTGTTGTAAACACTGTGAACTGGTCTCCTGTTTCTAAAACTTTGAAATGAACGTCTGCTCCTTCGCTCTTACCGATCCATTCTCTTTGCATTGCTTTTATTCCCGGAGGCCAAT
>CAZZMK010000065.1:0-3490 GCA_964655185.1 uncultured Nitrospirales bacterium
TAGGATATTTAGCATATATTTTGTGGAATGTCCTGCCTAACTTGCAAAGGTTCAGTCTGAAAACACAGATTGTAAATTCTCAGCCTAATGACCCTCCTACTGATGTTTTGATTCCCCAACTTGTTCTCTACGCACTAATCTACGCTGTATGTGGATATATAATTGCTTATTGGATTTTCAGAAAAAGAGAAGTGTGAGGTAATATTCATACAATGACAGAAAAAATTGTGAATATATTGCTTCTGATATTGCTTGTTATAAGTCTTGTATTAGGCTCTATTCAGGGACGTAGAATAGAATATATTAGAGATTGCGAAAAATTTTATAGATGGCTTCAAGCAGTAGGTACACAAGTTAGATTATTTGAGAAATCTGAAGGTAAAGATGAGTCCGCAAGCAAGTATGTTGACCTTCAACTTTTTGCAAAGACGGCTGAGGTAGCTATTCAATTATTATCCACGAATGAAAAAGTATCGGGTGAAATTGATTCTGCTCTGTCTCCCTCCGAAAACTTTTCAAATATAATAGGAAACATTGAATATGACTATATAGTCTGGGAAGTAGCCTCATCATCTTCGTTAGAGGAAATTAGAAGAGATTTTTTCAGATATCTTAAAGAGGGTAAGATTCAGTATAACAGGGAAATAGGGTATGCTGAAGCACAAGCAAGCGGTGTAAATATCTTTAACCTGTTCTTCGGATTTAGAAAAATTGCAGCAAGTCTTATTTGGTTAGAGGTAGATAGATATTGGCATCAAGGACTGTTGTACAGAATGGTGCCACTAATGAGAACCTGCGTAGCACTTGACCCAAATTTCGTAGAAGCGTATCTTATAGGTGCTTGGCATCTTGCCTATAATGCTACAGCAAAACTTCCTGATACACCACAGCACTTGAAAAAGTGGAATCCTAAATACAATGCTTGCTTAGGTGAAAAAGAAACTTTTTATTACCTCGGCATAGATTTTCTCAAGCGAGGTATTCGCCACAATCCGAGGGAGTACAAACTTTATTTTGACCTCGGGTTTGCTATTTATAAAAATAAACTTAATGATTATCCAAACGCTGTAAAGTATCTAACAGAGGCTGTAAGGGTCCCACACGAACGTTGGGTTAGAAGACAACTTTATATTTGCCAAGAATTAAATGGACAGTATGAAGAAGCGCTTGCAGGTTGGCAAGATTATATGAATAGATTTCCTGATAACCCCGTTGCACCTCGTTTCATTCTGAGAAATCAAGGCAAAATTTACGAGAAAAAAGCAACACAGTTGTTAAACGAAGCAAAACAAACATTAGACCCCACCGAGAAGGAAAACAAAATTAAATCCGCACAAGAATTCAAACAAAAAGCCAGAGAAATATGGATTAAACTTCGCGATGAGGAAGATGACCCATACGGCGATTATAGATTACTATTTATGGAAGCAATGGATTTGTATGAGGAGGGCAGATACTTAGAAGCAGTTGCTGTACTCGATAAAGCCAGATGGGAAAGCCCAAGTAATTTTGATGAAGCATCTGATATGATTATAAAAATCAAACAAGAAGCCGGCTTACCTCTTACTGTCTCTGAAAGGAAGGCTGTTATGAGAAAGGCAGAGGGAGAAAAGTGCCAGGGTATGCCAGAAGAAACTTCAACTAACTAAGTAGTATAAGTTAGGCTCCATAAGATGACTCCTCACGCTGAGAATATAAAAACTAATCTCCAAAGAATATTTGAAAATATCGAGAAAGCAAAGGCAAAAAGTATTCTTCCGAACAGAGAAATTAAAATTGTTGCAGTAACTAAAACCGCTACAGTTGAAGCAATAAAAGTGGTCTACGATTTAGGATTAAGGCACTTTGGGGAGAATAGAATAGAGTCTATTTTACAGAAACATTCCAGTCTTCCTCCCGATATCTTATGGCATATGATAGGAACTGTTCAAAGGAGAAAAATTCCAGATATTTTAAGCGTGTGTAAATTTGTGGATTCTATAGATAGACTAGAAGTAGCAGAGACTTTCAATAAACGAACTATTGAGAAAGGCATCGATAAACTTCCAGTGTTGGTACAACTAAATATATCTGGCGAAGTTACAAAACATGGTTTTTCAGTTCCACAATTTGAAGCAGTTTTTGATAAAATTAAATCCTTATCTAATCTCGAGGTAAGAGGATTAATGACTATTGCTCCGTTAAATGCATCAGAGTCGGAGTTGAGAAAAGTTTTTGGAACATTGAGAACAATAGCGGAGAAGTATAATTTAAGGGAACTCTCAATGGGTATGTCCGATGATTACGAAATAGCCATTGAGGAGGGTGCAACCGAGATAAGATTAGGTCGAGCAATCTTTGGATAAATATTCTCATGATTCATTGAAGAGGGTTCGAAAATGATAAGTGAAATTGAAACTATAAAAGAAACTGCAATTGCAAAAATAAATTCCGCAGATAAAATAGATGTTTTAGAACAAATACGAGTTGAATTCTTGGGGAAAAAAGGAAAAATTACGGAGGTACTCAAAAAGTTAGGTTCTCTTCCTCCTGAAGAAAGGCCTATTGTAGGAAACAAGGCAAATGAGGTAAAAGAAATTATTTCTGAAATAATTGAACAAAAAAAGATTGAATTACTTGAAGTCGAATTTCAGAAAAAACTCGAAACAGAAAGAGTTGATGTAACGCTACCTGGTAGAACTGTTGGCACAGGTCACATGCATGTAATAAATAGGGTTATGAATGAAATTATAGATATCTTTATTCAGATGGGATTTCAGGTAGCATCAGGTCCAGAAGTAGAAACTGAGTATTACAATTTTGAAAGTCTAAACACCCCTTCTGACCACCCTGCAAGAGATGTGCACGATACATTCTATATAAAACCGGGAGTAGTTTTAAGAACTCATACATCCCCTGTCCAAATGCGAGTGATGGAGAAGACTAAACCTCCAGTGGCAGTGGTAGTGCCGGGGAGAGTTTATAGGGTTGATAACGACGCCAGCCATAGTCCTATGTTTAACCAATTAGAAGGACTATTAGTGGATGAAGATATAACCTTTGCTGATTTAAAAGGTACCTTAATGTACTTTGTCAAAAAGTTCTTTGGGGAAGATACAAAAACTCGATTCAGACCACATTACTTCCCTTTTACAGAACCATCTGCAGAAATGGATATATCTTGTACAGTTTGCAAAGGAAAAGGTTGTAGAATTTGCAAAAATTCTGGCTGGTTAGAAATTTTAGGCTGTGGGATGGTTCATCCAGTAGTATTCAGATATGCAGGTTACGACAATGAAAAATACCAAGGCTATGCCTTTGGCTTTGGAATAGATAGAATGGCTATGCTCAAATATGCTATTCCGTCAATAAACTTATTGTTTGAAAATAACATAAGATTTTTGGAGCAGTTCTGAAATGAAAGTATCTTTCAATTGGTTACAAGAATATTGTGATATCCCGGTTTCTCCACAAGAACTTGCCGATACACTAACAATGCTTGGACTGGAAA
>CAZZMK010000066.1:0-5302 GCA_964655185.1 uncultured Nitrospirales bacterium
CGCTCTTCCGATCTGGGCTTTCATTTTATAAGCACGGTCCCTTTATTGATATGTGTGAAGGTCCGCATGTGAATAGTACGGGTGAATTACCTTTAGATGCTTTCAAACTTGATAGGATTTCGGGTAGTTATTGGCGGGGTGACGAGAGGAACCCTATGCTTTCCCGCATTTATGGGTTTGCCTTTGAGACTAAAGCGGAACTGGATGACTTTTTGCATAAGCGTCAACTCGCAATGGAGCGGGACCATAGGAAACTGGGTGAGGAACTTGACCTATTTATTCAGGACCCAGAAGTAGGGGTTGGCTTGCCCTTGTGGATGCCAAATGGCACGGTGATACGAGAAGAACTTGAAAAGTGGGCAAAAGAAGAGGAATTCAAGGCTGGGTATCTCAGAGTTGCTACTCCAGCCATTACGCGGGCAGAACTATATTATCGTTCAGGTCATCTCCCTTACTATGCAGAGAGTATGTATCCGCCTATGGTGCTTGACGATAATGAACAATATTACCTCCGTCCTATGAATTGCCCGCATCATCATAAAATATACTCCGCGAGGATTCGTAGTTATCGCGACCTGCCACTTCGTTTAGCGGAGTACGGGAATGTGTTCAGATACGAGAAACATGGCTCGCTTGCGGGACTACTTCGTGTTCGTGCAATGTGTATGAACGATGCTCATATATACTGTACTCCCGACCAGGTCGAAAGCGAATTTGTAGCAGTGATGGAGATGTATCGGAAATATTACGACCATCTACGACTTGGCAACTTCCGCGTTCGCCTTTCTTTACATGACCCGAATAGCGATAAGTTTGTAGCCAATGAAGAACTCTGGAACAAGAGCGAGGATATGGTTCGCCAAGTATTGAAAAATCTCAACATAAGTTATGATGAAGAAAAAGGAGAGGCGGCCTTCTACGGACCTAAGGTAGATATTCAGGTTAAAAATCTACTCGGTAGGGAAGAGACGGTTTCTACTTGCCAACTTGACTTTGTTATGCCGGAGAGATTTGATTTGACCTATATTGATAAAGATGGCACACCTAAGAGACCTTATATTGTTCATCGGGCACCACTCAGTACGCATGAGCGTATTATTTCTTTCTTAATAGAGTTTTATGGCGGAGCATTTCCAACTTGGATGGCACCTGTTCAGGTAATGATAGTGCCTGTAAATCCGGCATTGTTAGATTTTGCAATGTCGCTCAAAAATGACCTGCGTAATCAACTTTTCCGTATAGAAGTTGATGATTCCTCTGAGACTTTCAACAAGAAAATCCGTGACGCAGTTGTGAAAAAGATTCCTAATATATGGGTTGTAGGCGAACGAGAAAAAGCCAATAATACCGTTACCTGGCGAAGATACGCCGTCAAGGACCAGATTACAATTCCTATCCCTCAGGCAATAGAAGTATTGAAGAAACTAAGAGAAAAGAGGATTATGGATAACTTTTCAGATGTCCCATTACCATTGGATTAATGGAGTTAGAATATAGTGGCTTCTGCCTCACCAACTCCGAGAAGGGAAGAGCGTCCACATTGGATTAAAATCCATTATGAAACGGAGAAAGATTACTGGTGGTTTGCATTAAAGAGACAATTAATAATTAATTTCATAACTTCGCTTGTGCCACAAGGTTCTACTATACTTGAAATTGGTAGTGGAGGCGGGCTACTTTCAGCGGAACTACAAAAGATAGGTTTTAAGATTATAAGCACAGATGTAGAACCATCTTCCGCAAGATATACACGAGAAATGGGAATATCGAGGGTATTCATCAGTGATTGTGGAGAGGGTATACCACTCCAAGATGCTTCTGTAGACCTTATCTTTATGACTGATGTTCTTGAACACATTGAAGATGATAATAGAGTCTTATCAGAATGTTTTAGGGTCCTAAAATCTGGTGGGTATATATTAATCACAGTGCCTGCGTATCAGTGTTTATATTCATCGTGGGATAGGTGGAACCATCATTACCGTAGATATAACAAGAAAGCAATTTGTAGTCTTGCACAGAGGAATAACCTCTCAATTATAAAAATAACCTTTTGGAATATACCCGGTGTACCTTTTGCAATTCTTAGAAAGTTCTTGGATATTTTCAATCCAAACCGAAGTTACGAAGGCTTTCCCCGTGTGCCTAAAATACTTGATAAAGTTTTAAGGCTTATAATTTCTGTTGAGAACTATCTTATACGTAAAGTATCGCTTCCATTTGGTTTGTCTCTTATATGTATTTTGAGGAAGGAGAGCACATGCAAATGAATATGTGCAAGGAATTATGTAAGCATTTTGGCTATTGTGGTGGTTGCGACTTTCAAAATTTAGAGTATGAAGAACAACTTCGCCAAAAGGAAGCAGAAATCTTAAAACTATACAAGGATATTATACCTTTTCCTATAAGTATAATTCCCTCGCCTACGATATGGCATTACAGGAACAAAATAGACCCTGTATTTGCACCTGAACATTTTGATGTACCCCCGCCACCAGATACACCACGAAAAACTGTCTTAGGTTTTAAGAAGAATAGGAAATGGTATGCGACATTTCAATTAGAAGAGTGCCTTATAGGTCCCGAGGAGGTGCCTGAACTTATAAATATAATCCGCAATTGGTATGTTAAGCATGGCTATGAAGCATACAATAGGAGGACAGGAAAGGGTGTTCTCAAAGCCCTGCTCTTCAGAAAAGCGAAGAAGACTAACGATAAGATGGTATGTATCATTACCCGCGACCTGAATCTTCATTGGGATGACCTTATAGAAGCATTATCTAAGAATCTCAATTGCAAAAGTGTATATTCTGGCTTGTTGAATAGGCCTGTGGACATATCATTGGCGGAGCATTGGCAGCTTCTATATGGTGAACCGCACATTACTGAGTTGATTACAATCAAAGATAAAGGAGAAATAAAAACATGGCAATTTAATATTTCGCCTGCGAGTTTCTTTCAGACTAATACTCTCGCTGCTGAATTGATGTTCCAGAAAATCTATGATTGGGTTTCTACAATTGCACCTGAAATTGTTTTTGACCTCTATGGTGGTATGGGTACTATTGGAATAGTGATTTCTCCACTTGCAAAGGTAATATACTCGGTAGATTGTGTTCCATCCGCTATCGATGATGGTATTAAAAATATGAAGGTAAACAACATCTCAAATATTCAATTTACTCTCAGTACTGTTCGAAAGTTTCTATCCGAGAGGGTTGTAGGTAAAAACATAAATTTGCCTAAAGATGCGCTTGTTATAGTGGACCCACCTCGTGAAGGACTAACTCCCAAAATAGTGAAGAAATTGCTTGAATGGCAACCGAGAAATATTATTTATGTATCGTGCAACCCTAAAATTTTCTCACAGGAACTTCCATTGCTTAAAGAGAAATACAAAGTATCCGACTCTCAAGCATACGACCTTTTCCCGCATACCCGCCACTTCGAACTTCTTACATTGCTAACAGCCAAGTAGATTTTGCTTTTCATTGATTGAAATACTTTTTCAAGGCGTCGAGTATGCGGGGATTGCTAGGATTGAATTTAAGAGCCTTAACTAAATAATCCTTTGCTTTTTCCTTTTCACCAATACTCAGGTAAAGAAAGCCCAGAATCTCTAAAGCCTCGGAATTGTCTGGTTGTAGTTCCAACACCTTTTCCATAGGTTGAAAAACTTTATCCCATTCCTGTGTTATTACATAAGCAATTGCAAGATGTCTCCACGCGTGCACTAATGAGTTATTAAATCCAACCGCAAGTTTTAAACATTCTTTTGCCTCATTGTATTGCTTCAATGCAAGTAATATAGCACCGAGTTCTGCCCACCATTCGCCACAATGAGGATTTATAAGTAGTGCTCTCCTGTAAAATTCAATGCCTTCAATTAATCTGCCTAACTCCACATATTGAACTGCAAGTTCTGCAAGATATTGAGGATTATCAGGATGGTCTTTTACTTTTTTTAATCCAAGCAGAAGATATTTCTCTCTCTTTTCCCTCTGCCTTTCTTCGGGTTTTCTTTCTGGGTAGTGATGAACGACAACATCATTGAGATTTTCTATAGTCATTCCTATGCTGAGCACAGATTCCGCAACTGTTTCGTGAACATATCCCGTAAATCTTATCCTATCGTCATTTGGGAATAGCCTCACTTTTGCGCTTGTGTACCAACCGCTATAACCTATATTCCATTCATCCTCTTCCTTCTTCCATACAAAATCCGACCTGTTCGTATTAAAGACATAATTTCTGGTCCATATTCTATAAGCCTTTTTCTCGTCTTGCTCTGCTAAAAATCTCAACTTTGCCCCATCCTCTTTACTTATTCGTTCATCAGCATCTATGATGAAAATCCACTTACCATTGCACAGTTCGAGGGATTTATTTCTTGCGTAAGAAAAATCGTCACGCCATTCTATTTCAATTACCCTTGCCCCCTTTTCTCTTGCTATCTTTGGTGTATTATCTTTAGAGCCTGTATCAACTACACAGACTTCATCTGCGAAAAGCATTACATTATCTAAGCACGCTCCTATCTCATCCTCTTCATCTTTTACTATCATAGCCACTGATAATAGTGGCTTGTCCGAGTTCATTAAGTTTCTCCTGACACTGAATCATCTTCTATTTTGAGCGTTTCTGTGCTGAGGTTTTTGGGCTTGACATCAACACCTGGAATTGGAATTATTGCTTTTGCCTCCAGTAGTGCTTCATATACTTGTCTGGATACTCTGTCTCCGCTCGTAACTATGTGCACAGAACCATTTACCATTACTGCATACTGCTTCACTATTTTATTACCACGTGGGACATCCGCACCTTTTAGCATCATTTCCCGCTCTATTAAGTAAGTCTCAGTTTCTGGTGGAGCCTGGGCTTCTTTAATTTCTTGTTCCTTTAATATTTTTTGTAACCAGGTAGGCTTTCTCCGCCTGAAAAACATAAACCTCATCCTCCTGTTCATTCTAATTGATTATTATACTACTCCTTCCCCTAAAATTTATCCTGGAGTGTTTCCTCTTGGGAACTTAATTCTCCAGTGTTAACTATAGTGGCGGGATATTCTGTGTGTTGCAATCTCGAATAAATAGCGTCGATACCACCTTGTGCTAATTCTTTAATATCCATATCCGTGTCTTTCTCTATAATCTCTTTTAGGACGGCTTCATCCTCTTTACTTCCAAATCTACCTAATGTAATTATTGCCTCTCGCCTTACACTCTTTGATATATCCATATCAAGAGCACCTGCTCTGTATAAATTTAGAAATTCCTTTACTCGTTGTGGCGGAATACTCAAG
>CAZZMK010000067.1:0-4914 GCA_964655185.1 uncultured Nitrospirales bacterium
TACAGATGGAGGTTGTAAATTTTATGGGTATGACATCTTCGCCTGATTGGGAGCAACTTAAATCATTACTGAAAAAGTGTTCTGATTTGGTATCTGATGAAAAACAATTCGAATCGGCTAAAGCGCAAGTCCACCGTGAAACTGTGTCTATTGATACTACTGAAAATGTTGTTGAGTTGATATCGAACTTAATTGAAAAAGTAGCGGAGTTGGAGAAGCGATTGGAAAAAGTGGAGTCTCGCATAGAGGATGTAATAAATGAGAAGAGTGCGAAGATTTCAAGAAGTGATGAAGGTGAAACATATTCAGTGTTATCTTCTAAGAGGATGCCAGGTGCGAGTATAGAAGAGATAAGAAATTCAATTAGGTCTATAAGAGAACAAATAAGAAATCTGAAGAGTAAGTACTCTTCGGATGAACCTAATTAAATGTATCTCTCAATATTTTGTATCCTCTTTTCTGGCGGGCTCCTTCGATACTCAGGGTCTCACCATTGCTTTTTATTTGTATTCCCCCTAACGAGTCCGTTCTGAACAAAGGAATTTTTCTATCTTTCAATAATTTCTTTACCTCGGTTCTTACACCCCAGTTGTTATGGAATTCGTTCCCCGAAGATATTGCGATTTGGGGATTAACAATGTTGAGGAAATCTTCATTTACTGAATTTTTTAATCCGTGATGAGGTAATTTGAGTATTAACGCCCTTGCCTCGTTTTGATTTAAGTAGGTGCTGGCTTTATTTGCAGGGAAGTCACCGGTTAGGAGGATAGAAAAGTCTTTGTAGGTAAGTTTGGCTACGATTGAGTTGGAATTAGTGTCATTTGAGGGATTTTCCTCTCCACAATAGAGTATTTTTAATTGTGCTCCATTTCTGAACTTGATGTGTTCGCCACCGTGTAGTCTTTTCGACGGGATTTTCATAAGGTCTACAAGCGATAAAAGGTCTTTACCGTTATCTTCTTTATCAAGTCCTCCTCCGTATAGAAATTGTTTCACTTCAAAGTTATTTAATATTTCAAACAATCCACCTATATGGTCTTCATCGGCGTGAGTAGGTATTACTATATCGATAGTATTAATTCCTTTGGACCTGAGGAAAGATGAAGTAACTCTTTTGCCCATTTCTTTTTTACCACCGTCAATTAACATATGTTCTTTGTTGTTGAGGCTAATGAGTATGCAATCGCCGTGACTCACATCGAGTATGTTTATTTCTACTTCATTTCTGGACGGTAATCCTTTCCATAGAAGGATTAGAATAAGCATTGAGATAGGAAAATAGAGGAGTTTATGGGGAGAGTATCTAACCAATAACTCGTAGAAAAGAAAGACGGCGAGTAAGAATAGAAGTATGGCAGGGGATGATGTAGATGGGATAGTTAATATAGCCCAATTTTGATTTGCAGACCACTTACATATATTTTCTGTAACGAGAACGAAAAAACTGCAGATATTTAATAGTGGAGTAGATATTGAAGTGGAAAATAGCAGTGGTAAGCATATCAAACTAATTGTAAGGAAAATTCCCATGATTGGAACTACTAATAAATTTATCAAAGGGGACAATAGGTTAATTCGGTTTGAGATTATAGTAAGGAACGGAATGAGCAGTATTTGTGCGGATAAAGTTACTGCGAGAGGTCTCGCGAGTATCCCCGGGATATATGCCTTTATCAACATTTTCCTCAACGGTTGATAGAAGAGCAAAATAGATAAAACTGTTACAATAGACATTTGTGTGCCTATATCCCAAAGATAGTCCGGATTAACTATCAGTATTCCTGCAACTGTAATGGCGAGGGCTGAAACAAGGTCTACTTTTCGTTGAGTAAGAAAATACAATGTGCCGATAAATAGCATAGCGAGTGCCCTTACAGATGAACCGTGTAAGCCGGTAATGACTGAATAGATTAAGCAGATTACCAATCCCATTCCGTTGGTTAGTGTTTCTCTTTCTTTGAAAATGCTATCCAATAAAGTTTTTACGATGAAGAAAATAATGCCTATATGTAGTCCAGATATAGCGAGGATGTGTGCAGTACCTGAAAGGCTAAAAAATTCTCGCTCTTCGTTAGTTAAATCGCTTCTATCACCGAGCCAGAGTGCCTTTATAAGTCCGATAGTATTTTCTGGTGTATTTTTTTGCAGAAATTTGTATGTTGAGTATCGTAATCTTGATGACCAATAAAGTGGTGAGAGAATCCATTGCCCGATTTTTTGAATATCTGAGCGTCGAACGACGAGCCGTGAATATATTCGGTGTGCCCTTAGATAATCCTCATAGCCTCGTGTATAAAAGTTTGTAGGTGAGAGGTAGAGAGAAGATTTGCCTCTAACCTTCACTTTTTCGTGAGTGTAGATTGGAGTATCACCATCGTTTACATATATCTGCACATTCCCATAAATTTGTTTCGATTCTTCACCCGATGCCCTGATTTTGTTTACCGCAAGCACAAAAGTAAGACGGTTGTCTTTATCGGGTAAAGAACTACTTATTACTACACCTTCAACATCTATATAAGAGTTAGGTTTTAGTGTAAACAGATAATTAAAGATATCATCGCCCGAATTTGGATAAGGATTTAGTGAATACAATAGTGTGCCGATAGAGAAAAAGATACCTACTATAAGAAAGTGGGTTAATTGCTTAATGTACAGTGCGAGAAATAGATTTCCTATAGTCAGGAGTATACTGTAGAGCGGTTTTATGTCGCATTGCCAGCCGACGAAAATCCCGAAGATTAAGGCGAGGGAAGCCCATATCCAGTGTTTCTGAGGTAGCATTTATTTGAAAATAGGTTATTGAGTTTCTGAAGTTATCTCCTTTTTTGCTTTCTCAATAACTTCTGTCAGTTTAACAGGGCAACCTCCTAATAGTTTACTTTCTTCTGCGGATTGTAAGAAGGCAAATATCTCAATGGTTTCTTCAGGTGGTATCGGAGGTATTTTTGTTTGGAAGAACTTGGCTACTTCCTTTGCAAGTTCAGCATAGTCATCCTCTCCTTTTTCCTGTTTAGCGGTGCCCTTCTCACCGAAGGCAATTACTTGATGAGGCAAATCGCCTTTTCTTAAGCCCACTAAAACGCCTACTCTTCCATCTTTCCATACGCCAGTTACTACATCGGTATCTGTAGTATGTACCCTGGTGACGGTTTCACACCCTGTGCCCATAATAGTAAATAGTGCTTCTGTAGGATGTATGCCGTACCAGAAGAGGTCGGGGTGGTGAGGTTCAATATGACAGGGACCGTAGGATATGACTGTATGAATTGGTCCTATGTCAGCCTCCTTCACCTTTTTTAATGAAGTGTAATATCTATAGGATGAACTTGAAAACCACGGAACACCGTGTTCTTTACCT
The DNA here is from genome assembly GCA_964655185.1 of uncultured Nitrospirales bacterium. Classification (GTDB taxonomy): domain Bacteria; phylum Hydrogenedentota; class Hydrogenedentia; order Hydrogenedentales; family Hydrogenedentaceae; genus Hydrogenedens. The sequence continues at coordinate 3,362 of CAZZMK010000067.1, forward strand.
AACTTTTCGATTAGGAGAGCATCTTTGAGAGAGCCTGCAAGTGGTTTGTCTATGAAGACGGGTTTCTTCGCTTCGAAAATTGGCTTAACCTGTTCTAAATGCACACGACCATCTACACTGGTTAGCATTACAACATCCACTCTATTGCAAACCTCTTCTATGGAATCTACTATTTCCACTCCGAACTCTTCTTTTAGTTGCTTTGTGAATTTATCGACCCTCGTATAACTTGCTTCTACATCGGGGCTACCGCCAGGATACCCTACTATTATGCGGAAGCCGGGTATGTGTTTAGGGTTATCAGGCTTATTAAAGATTTGGGCAAATGCGATAACGTGTGAAGTATCTAAACCCACCATACCAATCTTAATTATTTCTTCTGCTTGAGTGAAATTAGAATAGGAAAAGGCAATGAGTATGAGAATTAGTGAAGTAAATATTTTTTTCATAGTGATATTCCTTGTATTAAGGTTTAATTTAAGTATTGTTTCGTTTTGCGGTTCTTGGCACAACGAGAACCGGACATTCTGCTCGTCTTACCACTCTCTCCGCTACACTCCCGAAAAATGGTTTTTCCCAAGTGCTGTGACCTCGTCTTCCGATAACAATCAGGTCTACTTTTTCTTCTGATGCAAAGTTGAGAATTTCTTGATAGTCTCTTCCAATTTTTATCTCTACTCTCACAGCGACCTCGGGCGGAATTTTAGAGAGATATTGTTTCCCAATTCTTTCGTCTATGTCCTTTTTGGCTTTTTCATCAACGCCTTCTACTTCGTATATGTATGTTTTCCAGAATTGTGCTTCTGGTTCGGGGATGATATGGAGAATTATGAGTTCTGCAGATGGTGTTCGCATAGCGAAGTCGAGAGCGTAGTCAAAAGCGATGTCTGCGTTCTCGGAAAAGTCTGTGCAAAATAGCACTTTGTATATTTTTTCAGAGTTGTTCCGTGAAGTTGTCATAAAGTAATCTCCATTTATAGTTTGCTAAGGAGTTGGGGAAGCCACAAAGCAAGATTTGGGAAAGCAACGAATAGCAAACTTACACCTACCAGAATCCAGATGAACGGCATTGCACCCTTAAATACGGTAGATAGAGCCAAGTCCCTTTCCATTCCACTTACCACATATACATTAATCCCGACAGGCGGAGTTATTACACCTATTTGGGTAAGTATAACAATCATTAAACCGAACCAAATTGGGTCATAACCAAGGCTTTCTATTACAGGATAGAAAATTGGTATGGTCAGTAATATTAGGGCGAGGGCATCTATGAAACAACCACCAATGAAGTAGAAGAGCATAACCAATAAACAAATTGCCCATGCAGGGAGGGGCAGGTGTACTAACCAGTTAGCGATACTCATTGGCATTCTTGTTATAGCGAGGAACCTACCAAGAATAACTGCCCCTGCAACTACTATCAGTATCATGCAGGAGGTTCTGAGTGTTTCAAGTATTGCTCGAATAAAGCCTTTCCAGGTAATCCGTCTGAGTAATAGCGCGAAGAGTATGATACCACCTGCACCCACTCCTGCACCTTCAGTAGGGGT
>CAZZMK010000068.1:0-5169 GCA_964655185.1 uncultured Nitrospirales bacterium
AATGTAGACTGGGCACTGTCAAGAGAGGGGTTTTGGGGAACTCCTCTTCCTATATGGGTATGCGAAAAGACAGGCTATATGGAGTGTATATCTTCTTATGAAGAGTTACTTTCTAAGCCTGGAGTTGAAGGTATAGAGGCTTGGGAGAGGGCAAAAAAGGAAGACCCAGGAATTAATGAACATTTGAAGGTTCATAAGCCCTACATAGATGCGATAACTTATCAGAGCCCGAAGGACCCAACATCGAGAATGAGAAGGGTATCGGAGGTTATAGATTGCTGGTTTGATGCTGGATGTATGCCTTTTGCTCAATGGGGTTATCCGCATCTGCCGGGCTCTGAGAAAAAGTTTTTTGAGAATTTCCCCGCAGATTTTATAAGTGAGGCTATTGACCAAACTCGTGGTTGGTTTTATGCCCTATTGTCAATCAGTACGATGCTATTTGGAGATAAAAAGCCTTATCCTCATCCATTCAAAAGTTGTGTTTGTTTAGGCCATATCCAAGGTGAAGATGGCTATAAGTTGTCTAAAAGGTTGAAGAATTACAAAGAGCCTGATTATATTTTTGAAAAATATAGTGCTGATGCACTCAGATGGAGTTTTGTTGCTAAAAACTCTCCTACCACGACCACAAGGTTTCAGGAAAAACTTATAGAGGAATTACAAAGCGATTTACTAATAAGATGGTACAATGTCTACAGTTTCTTTGTAATATATGCTAACTTAGATGGATTTACAGCGGAAGGGGCTCCGTTGAGAATACTTAAGGCTTTATCTGCTGAACCTGATAAATTGTCTGAAAAAGATGTTGTACCTGTAGATGACCCTGTAAAAGCATACAGACCTTGGGAAGAAAGATGTGAACTGGACAGGTGGATTTTGTTTGAGATGAATAAAATGATTTATCAAGTGAGAAGATATTTAGACCAATACGACCTCTATCCGGCAGCAAAAGCAATTTCCGATTTTCTCGAAGGGCTATCTAATTGGTATGTAAGAAGGAGCAGGCCAAGATTTTGGGAAAGTGGGTGGTCTGAAAGCAAAGCAGATGCTTACTGGACTTTATATGAATGTTTGATTAATTTGGCAAGAGTCGCTGCGCCATTTGTACCATTTTTCACGGAAGTAACCTGGCAGAATTTAAGAAGACCATATCCTAATTCTGCAGAAAGTGTGCATTTGGCTACTTATCCTAAGGTAGATGAAAATGAGATTGATTTTACGCTTCTTGAAAATATGGCTTTGGCAAGGGAGGCTGTCACACTTGGATTAAGTGCTCGTAGATTAGCAAATATAAAGGTAAGACAGCCGTTGGCTAAATGTGAAATTGTCGTATCTCTACCCGGGGTAAGGGAGAAATTAGAGCCATATTTGGATATTATCAAAGAGGAATTGAATATAAAAGAAATTGAATTTTCTGAAGAGCCTCAACTCTATGTTAACTATGAGTTGAAACCCAATTATAAACTCCTAGGACCTAAACTTGGTAGCAAAGTAAAGGAGTTAGCCAAGATATTAGGGACATTGGAAGGGGGGAAAGTTTATCACGAATTAGTAAATAAAGGATGTGTTGAAGTTGATTTGTTGGGTGAAAAAATAAGTCTTACCGAGGAAGAATTAAACTTGAAACTTATTCCTAAAGAAGGTTTTACCGCTTCTCAAGGGAAGAATATGGTGGTGATTTTAACTACTGTAATTACAGAGGAACTTAAGAAAGAGGGATTGGTAAGGGATGCCATAAGAGAAATTCAAGAATTGAGAAAGAAGATGCAACTTCCATATGATGCCAGGATACACCTAAAACTTGCTTCTACATCAGATGAACTTAATAAGGCATTAAATGAATTTAAAGAGGTGGTGGCTAAGGAAGTTCTGGCAACTCAAATAGAAATTTTAGAGGACATAGTTGGAGAATCTGAGAAAACCGAGATAGAGGGGGCTGAACTTAAAATACAAATTACTCACAAATAGCGACTTGTGCAAGAATTTGTTAATTAAGTAGGCAATTTAAGAAGGATTGCAGAGTGTTTCTAAATTACCTAAGAATTTATAGAAAGCGGGGTTTGGAATATCTAATTTGAAGAACCATAGGAGGTGGGTAACACTTGTCTTGGCATATCATATGCGAAATTTATAACATCCTAAGGAAGTGCTACCTATGAACCGATACATAGAGCAACAGATACAGATAATTCAACTAAAACTGAATATGATTATGGGTAATCAACAGATAACGGGAAAACCTATACCTGCCAAACCCAAAAGCCTAAGAGGGCGATTAGCCAATCGCGTCAGAGGGCGATTAGCCAATCGCCCCTACTATAGAACCACATCATGCTGTAGAATATATCCGACAGAGTTTTAAAAAGAAGGTGATTAATGAAAAACTCGTCCGATGATTATATATACTTGTTACCTATGTCCTATAGGTAATCATCTAATTCTTAGATGATGATAAAGATAAGTTAACAGGTCCTGTTTTAAATGGACCTGAACCAAGGTGATACACTTTAACCCATATAAGACCTTTTCTTTTCTCAATAGCCCTCATTGCCGTGTAGGTAAGGTCGACAACTCTACCTTTTACGAATGGACCCCTATCGTTTAGCCGACATATAACCCCTTTTCCATTACTTTCATTAACTATAAGATAATAGTCTCCGAACTTTCCGAAGGGCATTGCACAAGTATATTCGTGGTCAAGCAGGTATTCTCCAGAGGCGGTAATCTTGCTTGTAGTTTTCACAGTGTAATATGAGGCTATTCCTTCTATGCACGGCTGAATAGGCTGTGAAGATAAGATTAGCAAAGCCAGCATTGGGAACATATATAACTCCTTCTTTTGGAGTTGGTTATATCTAAGTATTCAGAGGCTCACAACTATATTTTGTAGGTTTCTCCGAATTAGTTCCAAAGTAAACACTGATATTCTTATTCTGTCTCTTTCTTCAGTTCCGATGAACGGGATTTGGAAAGTTTCTCTTCTATCATTAAAAATTAGCATTGCCTCCGTTACTCTCTTTTCTTCATTTGGATAAACTGCTAATATATATGCAGAAGGAAATTGTAGCATATAACTATTAGATATGTCAATCAAATTCTGAGGAGGGGTAAAAGAAATTTGGGAGGGTGAAAGTACAAGGGCAAGAATAAAAGAGTCTATTTTTGCCTGGGATAGCCTATAAGCCAACATTCCTCCCGTAGAGTAGTCTATCACTATTAGTTTTTTGCCATCCTGTTTTAGAATTTTGTCTAACTCTTTTTCGAGTGAATATTCCTCGCCTGATAAAACAAGATTTGGGAGCCTTTGCTTTATTTTCTCTTCCATCTCATCGAGGACTCTATTTGCAATGTCTAATGAGGAAGATTTGGTGGTTAATCTAATCTTTACACATTCAGGGGAGGCTAACAACCCAATTTTAGGGTCAGATGAATGTAATAACTCGCCAAGATGATGGTCTATTCGAGATTCTCCTAATCCGTAGACTTTTAATATCCTTGTGTAAAGTTTTTCAGATGTAGGAAATTTCTCAGATAGGAAGGGGATGACAGTTTCTTCTACCATTGGTTTAAGTTCAAATGGAACACCAGGAAGGCATATTATATATTTTGAATTGTATTCTTTTATAAAGCCAGGGGCAGTGCCAATAGGGTTAGGAATGACTATTGAACCCTTTGGGAAAGTTGCTTGTTTTTTATTATTCTCTGAGACCTTAATCCCTCTTTTTTGTAGTCTTTCGAAGATTTTCTCGAAAATTTCTGGGTGGTACTCAAGAGAACTTTCGGTGGCTTCTGCAACACTTTCTCGAGTTATATCATCTACCGTAGGACCGAGTCCACCGGTACAAATAATTATATTGCAACGACTTAATGATTCACGCAACACCTGAACAATCCTTTTTTGATTGTCACCAACTGTAATTTTTCTGTAAACATCAATTCCAATTTCGGATAGTTTTTCTACTAAATATATAGAATTTGTATCTATTGTTGAGCCCAGAAGTAATTCAGTGCCTATAGTTATTACTTCTCCATTCATAGGGAAGTTCCTTTTAAGGAAAGTGCTTACTAATAAAGATATAATATATTATAAACAAGTTTGCTTTTGGGGATATAAATGAGTTGGTGTCTTAATAGTATGCTTTCAACCAACGAATTGTTGTCAAAATATTCAGAAAGGTATAAATTAGGTGTATATGTGCACATTCCATTTTGTGTTCGGAAGTGTAGATATTGTGATTTCTTTAGTGTTCCTGTAAACGATAGAAAAGTCCCCGAAAAATATATTGATGCAATAAGAACTGAATTAGGGAATAGTAGATATGGGATTGAGGTAAAAAGTATTTACATCGGTGGAGGTAGCCCCTCGTTATTGACTCCCGAACAAATAAAAGAATTGCTTGAAGTATTAAGGTATTTTTTCAAATTTGGGGAGAACATTGAGATTAGTATAGAAATTAACCCAGAAGATATTGATTATGAATGGCTTAAGAAGGTTAAAACTCTTGGAATAAACAGAATCAGTGTAGGGGTTCAATCTTTTTTAGATGCCGAACTGGAATATTTAGGGAGGAGACATAATTCATCTAAGGCTAAACAAGTTTGTGAATGGGTAGGCAGTCTATACGATAATTGGGGTTTAGACCTAATTTATGGGGTAAGAAATTCCAATGTTGACGATTGGCTAATTAATTTAGAATCGACCATTCAATTTAGTCCTACCCATATCTCAACATATTGTTTGACAATCGAGGAAGATACACCTTTGTGGGAAATTGAGCGAACTCATGAGATTGATGAAGAGTTAAATTTACAAATTTACAAGTTAAGCCATAGGTTTCTAACAAAAATGGGTTATCAACACTACGAGATATCCAATTTTTCCAAAGCCGGGAAAAGGTGTAAGCATAATTTAATATACTGGAAAAATGAGCCTTACATAGGTTTAGGAGCAGGAGCATATTCTTATATCCCACCTTATAGATGTGGCAATCCTGAGGATTTGAATAGTTATATAAGAAATCCTGGAATAAAGTCTGAAATTGATATGCTCGATACTGATATAATTAAAAAAGAAACTCTAATACAACATTTTAGGCTCAAAAGAGGAATTTCGGAAAAATACTATCTCAGTAGATTTGCCTCGTCAATCTGGAAAGATTTTGGAAT
>CAZZMK010000069.1:0-10764 GCA_964655185.1 uncultured Nitrospirales bacterium
GTGATAACCCATAATCATATTCAGTTTTAGTTGAATTATCTGTATCTGTTGCTCTATGTATCGGTTCATAGGTAGCAATTCCTTAGGATGTTATAAATTTCGCATATGATATGCCAAGACAAGTGTTACCCATCTCCTATAGTTCTTCACATAAATCTATTTACAAGCCTTCTATAAACACCTTAAGACTAACTCCAGCACAATCTCTTAACTACAAGAAACAACCAACAAACGCCAAAAATTACCGCAAAAAAGGTAGCAAACGAATAACCAATAACAACTCTTGGGTAAAAATAAATAACGGAAGACTATGGCAAAAGGTTTGGAAGAAATTTTAATAGGGTATATGGTATATCCAAATAGTATAGAGTTTTTAAGGTTATGTTAAGATGAGTTTTACAAAGTTACAGAGAGTGAGTAGGGATAAGTTTGTTTATCATTTCAAGCGTTAGTTAATTTACACATAACAAGCGACGGATGGGATAGAAAAGGTTTATGTAGCCTCTGGATGAATAAAGTAATCAATAATTTATTTCTCTTTTCCTTTCTTCCCTTCTTCTGTTTCCATAACATTTTGTGGTTTAGATTTGCATTGCCATAACAAATGCGGATAACTCTTTCCATTATCTATTCCCCACACATTTTCAAAGTCCCAATCTACGAAATTAGAACGCTGTTTCATATCTGCCGTTGTTCTGCCAATACCCACTGCAGATGTACTCATACCCGAAGTCTCGGTATCCCAATAACTATTAGTTACTATAGAAAAATCTCCTTTACAGATATAACCCACCAACCCACCTTTATTACTTTCACGACCATCTATAGAACTCGTCGAATAGGTATTGGTAACTCTACCCCACTCTAAGTATCCTACCAATCCGCCTATGTAATTAGACCCTGTTACTGAACCCGATACATAACAATTATTTATAGTACCACCTCCATTGTAACCCACCAGACCGCCCACATACCTATCTCCAGAGACGGAACCTTTAACATAACAACTGTTCACTGTACCATCCCAATCATTTTTTCCTATCAGTCCGCCCGCATACCAATCTCCAGACACTGTGCCACTAACATAACATCTACTTATTTTGCCATAACTATTATTACACCCCACTAACCCGCCTACATTCTCACGCCCAGACACTTTACACGAAGTCCAACAATCACTTAGTGTCCCTGTGTTTAGCCCCACCAGCCCACCTACTCCTCCACCTCCTGATACAGCGCCCGTAACATCACAAGCACTTACTGTAGCGGAAGCATTGCACCCTACCAAACCTCCTACTACATTTCCGCCTGAGACCATTACATCCTCTAAGCCTAAATTCTTTACCTCCCCTCCCGAATCTATACAACAAAACAAACCCAAGCCATAAGCACCTGGTCGATTAATATACAGCCCTTTTATTTTATGTCCATTGCCATCGAATTTGCCTGTAAATGGATTACCCCAATTCCCTATCGGTGCAAAACCTGCTCCATTGTTCCAGTTTTTCGTTACCGTAGCATCTATGTCTTGTGCCAGTTCATACTCACCATTCAACGGATAGGCTGGGTCTTTCCCTATCTTTCGCAATTCTTCTATACTATTTATATGAATTACACCATATCCAGTACTACTCAACAACAATACAATCAAAATTAAACTAATAAATATTTTTTTCATACCTTAACCTTTCTTTTGAGTTATCTTTTGAGGTTTGATAGTTGGGATAAACTGACATTTTTATATACACCTTTTATCTTAGTGGAAAACTCAAATATACAATTATGTAAGTATAACTTTATTCAGTTATAAAAAAGTATATTTTAATAAGAACTGGGATAAATTCAATTAAGTACGGCAGATAGTGATATTCATTTTGTCAAGGCGATGGCAAAGCATCCTAATAACATTCATCAAAAATCTAACTGCCACCTTACTGTCAAGTACCTGCGTAATTTGTTTTTCGTCAAGGCTGAGTACTCTAACCATTGTCAAAGCCACGGCAGAAGCGGTTCTGGGAGATTCAGTTAGTAATGCCATCTCCCCGAAAACATCGCCGGGATTTAACACTGCTATTTCTTTACCCCTTTTATACAGTCCTACTTTACCGGAAAGAACTACAAATAACGAGTTTCCAGTTTGTCCTTCGTGAAATATTGCTTTCCCTTGTGGAAATTCAAACACCTTGCCTTTCTGTAAAATATGTGCTATATCCTCAGGAGAGAAGCCTTTAAATATTTCTATCCTTTCGGCATACCTTTGATACTTTTCTATATTCTCCATTATTATTTCCTTTTATAGAAATATACCATATAAACTTAAATCTACTCACGATTTTTTATAATTCTTACAACTCCTGATTCGCAGTCAACTTCTATCATATCACCTTCATTTAGTACACTTAGGACATTCTCAACTGCGGTAATCATTGGGACTTCGTATTCTCTCGCAAGAATGGCGGGATGAGATAATTCGCTTCCCGTTTCGAGCACAAATCCATCCCACAGTTCCAAACACCAAGTCTGCCCCGGATTCAAACTGTGCCCCACAAGTATGCGAGGTCGTGGGATAGATGGAAGCAAATCATCAGGTGAGTTCATTATATGCGCTACTCCTCTAACCTTTCCATAAGACACTCCAATCCCTTTCAATTCTAATATAGTGGACTTAGCCTGAGGCTCTTTTTCTTGTCGTCTCCTGCCAACAAACAGAGGCTTATTGAAACCGTGATATACACACCACTCGTGTTTCCGTTGAGCAACTATATCATCAGTCAAAACCTCCACTGAAATAAAGCAATTTAAGAACTCATCCCAGGTCAAAAACCACACATCCTCAACTTTCTTGATAATTCCCCTCTCTACTAATCTCTTACCTGCTTCTAACACTAATCTTTTCTGAGCGTAAAGAACCTTTTCCCATTCGAATCTTTGCTCTTCACGCAGATTTATAAACTTAATCGGGAATTTAAGTAATGGAATGATAAATCCTAATATCAATCTACTTTTTGAAAATTTTTCTTCCTTGCCTAACTTATCCCAATCTTTACATTCATCAGATACATCTACCTCCAATTTCTCTTTCATCTCATCAATCATCTCTGCCCAGCGCGGTGAATAGTAATCGAGATTCTCGCACCTGTGCCCATAATTAGTTATCAGTTCCTCCCTAAGATTTTCATCCTTAGAACTTATAAACTTCAGCAACCTCATATTAGATATTCGAGTAACAGAATACGGAAATGCTCGATACTTCCGCAGGATATTAGCAATATATTTCCCGCCAAGTCTATACACATAATTAGCCCACAAGATAGCCCATCGATGTATTGCAAAGAATTCATCGTTCAGCAACTCTAATTCATTCCACAATGACAGCCATTCTTCGGTAGTTAACTTAGATAAGTCGAGGGTTGCAAAGGAATTCAATATTAAATTTGCTTTCTCTTGCCATTTTTTCCAACTACGCATAATAAAAAGAGAATGTTTATAATTCTTAAACAACTGATAAAAAGAATCTATCCAAAAACTAAACCCTACAATATCTCTTTTTTGATACCCGCAAGGGCAATTACCGGGGAAAAGTTGTTTCAAGTCACCTGAAAGCCACCATTTCGGACAGGCATCGAGAATATCAATGTAAACTTTATGGGGAATATACACCTGGCCGGCAAAAAAATCTACCTTTACATCTCTCACTTTGCCCCTCATCTGCAAAGCATCCAAATGAGCCTTTTTGATGACTCGAGGCAATAGAGTAGTTCGGGTAAAAGGCGTTATTGGCTCGACAAACCGCTGATTAAAAAACCAAGATGTTGAACATTCCTGAGGTAATAAAGAGGAATCAGGTCTTAAAGAAGTAACATATCGAACCTGTAAAAACCATACCTTCTCACCATCCCAAGTCCATTCAATATCAACTGGATACTTAAAGACCCACTCCATACTCAAAACACAAATCACCAAAGAGTCTAAAATTTTTGGGTCTATCTCTACAGGTGCTTTATCCCCAGGGAATAAATCAACTATCCTCGGAGGGAAGAAGTCAAATGTAAAACGAGTGGGAATACAACTCCCATCTACTAATAGTTTATTTTCACCGAACACACATTCTCCATAACCTAATTGAGGATTCGCTTTCAATGGCTCAACAGAAAAACAAACCCCTGAAATCTTGCCTTCTATATATCTTTGTAAAATTACTGCTATGTCCAACTTGTAAATGTTTTGACGCTTCTCAATTTCCCGCTCAGCGTGCAATAATACCTCTTCTATAGCACCAAAAATATCTGCTATATTCTCTATAACTATCGATTTAAATACACCCGCACAAGAACTATATTTCTGGTCTTCTAACTGAGATGAACTTCTTACAATAAATTTTTTCGCACCCTCAACCACTTGAGTTTGTTTAACCCAAGCAAATATTTCGTCATAAAAGCATTTATCTTTTTCCCATAACTTTTCTTTGAGAGCAGAAGGAGATATCGCTACAAATGTAGGCACATCAAACCCACATCGCTTTAATTGTATTAAGCCCCAAACCTTACCTCCCAACCTACCAGGTCTAAAATTCAGATTAGAAATTTGCAAATCTGCTAAAAATAAATCTCTGTTCATTATTTATAAAACATCCCTTTTAACAATTTTATCCTTTTTATATGTCCAAGTAAATACATATACACTAAAACTAAATTCATATTTTATTATCAATGAAGTTAGCAGGTAGAGAAAAAGAGTTATAAATATATCTACTCTGAATAAAGCAACTGATGAAGATATAAAGGGAATTATACTTATCTAATCAAACCTATACTCGAGAGGTAGTCTTTCACAGCAGATTTGATGCTATCTTGCAATTCTTTATGTAGTTTGAGGTTCTCAGGTCTATTTGTAGGCACTTCTATTACACAAGACTTTTCATCTTCGAGCGCTTTAAGGTAAAGTTCCTTCAGTTCTTCCTTTTTATTAGCAACTTTGTAATCTAATCCAAACATCTTACATATATTTTCGAAGTTATACCCGTGTGGAACGCCAAAATATTTCTCAAAAGTTTCTGGATAAGCAGAAATAGGTAGAAACGAGAATATCCCTCCTCCATCATTGTTCACAATTATTAATATTACTTTTATACCTTCTTTGGTAAGCATACTAAGCGAGTTCAAGTCGTGAAGAGCAGACAAATCACCTACAATTGCAGTTACAACCTTACCTCTTGCAAACGAGAATCCTGCGGATGTAGCAATATTGCCATCTATACCACTTGCACCCCTATTGGCGAATACGAGGCCATTAGTCCCATCAATAGAACCATACATATCCGCATCCCGAATTGGCATACTATTTCCTAAAAATAAATCAGACTTCTCAGTCTTCCATAAAGAAATATATCTTGGAACGGTAATCTCATTAAGTTCTTCACTTTCTTCAGCCCATTTGTTTATCACATCGTCAACCAGAGCAGACAGTTTTATAAATTCCTCGCCCCATGGGTAGATATCCCTCCTTCTCATTGCAGGTGCTAACCAAGAACAGAATTGTACTAAGTCAGTTTCGAACCTGTAAGTGACCCTATGAATTGGGTCTGAACGAAGCGGATGGTCAGTAACAAGCATATATTCTGGTCTTTTCCTCTCGATAAACTCAAGAAGTCTCTTGGATGTTATAGTCCCGCCGATATGCAATACAAATTTAGGATTAAATGCATCACAAAACTCAGGAGAGAGTAATAATTGGTCGTAGTAAGGGATGGAAAAATTCGTTTTGTTCCCAAGCCTTAACCCAGAGGTAACATCAGGAAACACGGGCCAGTGCATAGATTGAGCCAGATTAAATGCACTCTTAATCTCATCTTCCCTTCTTAATTCGCCAATTATAAGCAAACCTTCCCTCACAGTTTCGAGTTTCTCAAGTATAAACATCTCCTGATGATTGGTTAAATGTGTCTGAGGTATATTCCAAGTGGTAAAAGGAGATTTAGAGGAAAGCCAATTCTCTATGGTAGCAAGGTAGTTCTTGGGTATATCATCCTTGATTGGTACAGGCTCAAGAGGCTCACGAAACATACAATTTATATGCACTGGACCTGCAGGTGCTCTGCACGCACGAAATACTGCGTGGTCTACAGTGGTAAGAACAACAGTTGCGGGAATAGCAGAATCTGGACAAGGAAGGGTAAATGTCCATCTTACATAATTTCCAAATATCTCACTTTGCTCTATCGCCTGATTTGCACCACATTGAAGTAGTTCCGGTGGTCTATCTGCGGTAAGCACAATTAATGGAACCCGTGCCAATGAGGCTTCTACCACCGCAGGCAAATAATTTGCAACTGCTGTGCCTGAAGTGCATATAAGAGCAATCGGCTTGCCTGTGGCTTTTGCCCAGCCGAGGGCATAGAAAGCACTTGCTCTTTCGTCAAAATGTACAATATGTACTATATCTTTTGCTTCTGAAACCGCTATTGCAAGTGGCGTGGAACGGGACCCTGGTGATATACAAAAACCATTTACTCCACTTCTGATAAGTTCTTCAACAAGCAAACGCGACCAAAGATGATTCATATTTGGTGCTTCGACAATATGCTTCATAAGTAACCATCTCCTATAATCAACACTTACGAAGAGATGATATTAAGAAATGATTTTATCTTCTGCTCTAATTCATTCCATTCGTGTTCAGGGACGGAACCTTCTACAATACCTGCTCCTGCATAAAGTGATATTTCATTTTTCTGCACCAGGGCAGACCTAATACCTACGCAAAATTCAGCGGAATCATAAGAAACCCAACCTACAGGTCCACTATATACTCCTCTATCTATAGGCTCATTGTCTTTCAGCCATTTCAATGCAGATTCCTTCGGATAACCACCTATAGCAGGTGTAGGATGAAGAGAAGCCAAAATTTGTGAAATACCTATATCTCCTCCTATAACACCTCTAAATTTTGTATGAAGATGGTACAAATTGGGCAATTCAAATATGCTCGGCTTATCATCGCACTGAACATAAGTAGTCAGGGTTGCTAAAGCATCTTTCAAAGCAGTTACCACTAAAGAATGCTCGTGCAGTTCTTTAGAATTATTTAGCAAACTGACTTTTATTTCATCTTCATCACCATTTCTGGACGCGGTCCCTGCAAGAGCCTCTGTTTCCAAATATGTGCTAATGACCTTAAACAAACATTCAGGCGAAATGCCGAGAAAAGCCCGTCCAGACACAGGATTAAAGCAAAATGCATAAGATTTTTCAGCATAAGTTAAGACCTTGGAAAGAATAGTAATGGGGTCTAACTCATTCTTTGAGTTGAATGTAGTTTCCCTTGCCATTACCACCTTTTTAAACTTATCGGAGGATATTGCATCAAGTGCAAGAGATACGAGTTTTTTCCATTCATCAAAATTGGGAATATCAACTCTGTTAGCAAAATCAATCTCATCTTTCGAAATCAAATCAGATAAGTTTTTCTCGGGACTCAACACCCAATCATGCAAATAATCCGTTAGAACAGATATTTGCCTGGCAAGGTCACTTGCAGAACCTAAAACCAGATTAGCACATAAGAAAGTTCCCTTTGTCCTACGAATTATCTCCAATAATGGCACAACAAACCTATAAGACTTAAAAGACTTCCACCGTTCTCCCCTTCCATCAAGAGGGTCAAACTTAAAACCACCGTAGTATCTTACTCCAAAACTTATACTACTCAACTTTTCTTGTAATCTTTGAATAACAGCATCGTAAGAAAAATCTTCTCCTGCGTCGCCTGTTACAACATCAGCCTCGCCCCAGCCTGCCATTTCAAAGTATTTTTCTCGAGATGACCAGAAATATCTTCCGAACCTATTTACCCTTCTCAGTTCTTCAAGCAGATTCAATGGAGCAATTTCTACCTCTACCCTTCTTATGACTTGAGGGGAAGAAGGGGAAACGGAACTTGCCATTTCCAGAGCGGATTTTAGAAGTCTAAAAGCAGATTCAATTCTATTTTCTATTTTCATACTACAATCCTATTAATACTACTGTACATGTTATGAGAAGTAAAATTTTATCTTACAGGCTACAGTATTCTCAAAAACGCTTAATGCCAAAACCATATATTCTTTACGGTATGAATGAAACTTCAGGTGTTAGAGATAATATCCAGTTACTGATTAACTTTACAGCATTTCCTACATCTTCTAAAGATACTATTTCCGCAGGAGTATGCATATATCTATTTGGAATACCAACTAAACCTGTTGCTACTCCACTTCTACTCAATTGAATTACATTTGCATCAGTGCCTGTGGCTTTTGGAGCAGGCATAACTTGGTATGGAATTTGATTTTCTTCTGCTACTCTCTTCAATCCCTCAAATACTACAGGATTTATGTTAGGTCCCTTATCGAGGATAGGTCCGTTTCCAAGTTTTATCTCTGCAAACTTAGTCTTTTCTAAACCTGGATGGTCAGTCGCCCAACCTACATCAACCGCAATTGCGGTATTAGGTGCACAAGTATATGCACTGGTCACTGCACCACGCAAGCCGATTTCCTCCTGCACAGTAGTAACACAATAAACACCAACCTTTAGTTCTCCTCTCTTCTCTGCGAGCATTTTCATAACCTCTAAACATACAAAAGCACCTATTCTGTCATCTAAGCCTCGGGCAGTTATCAAGTTGTTAGTCAATTCGCGTATAGGTACATCCAAAACAATCGGGTCAGCAACTGATACTAAATTCTCTGCTTCTTTCTTATCTCGAGCACCAATGTCAACCCATAGTTCATGCAGTTCAAAAGATTTATCCCTCTCTTTCTCCGGGGTAAGATGAATAGGTTTTCTACCTATAACTCCACAAACTTTGCCACGAGCGGAATGGATAATTACCCTTTGTCCAGGCAAGACCGCAGGGTCTATACCACCTATTGCTGTTATCCGAATAAAACCATTTTCATCAATCGAATTTACCATTAACCCTATCTCATCCACATGCCCACAAATCATAACTCGAAATTTAGAATCTTTATTCAAAATGTAGTATTGATTCCCATGTACATCTTTTTGCACCTCATCTACCAATGGCTCCATATAATTTTTACAAACCTTTTGAATCTCACTTTCAAAACCAGAAGGGCTTGCAGTTTCCAATAACCTATACAAAAAATCTTTCGAGACTTTCGATATCATACTATACACTCCTTAAAATAAATTTTGAGAAGAAAAAAATAACTGCTTAATTTTACACAAAATTGGTTAACATTCGAAAGACGCTCTTATTAACATAATAAAACAAGAGATTTATATCACTTCGAGATAGTCTCTGTCAGGAAGTTCTGGAAATGGTGCGTGAGGTTCAGTTTGATACCAGTATGCTACACTTGCAATATCATCTTGGCGCGGATAGTATCTACCTGCTGAACGCCAACCTAATGCCTGAATCGTTACCTTTAAGTCCTTAGAAAAATAAATTGGGTCAAGAATGTGCCATCTATACATCCCGAACCTCTGCTGAGATTTATACAAGCCATCCGGTTGAATTATTTGGTGCAAACCTGAATATGGAGAAGAAAAAGTTTGATACCTTCCATTTACTTCAAAGTTATATGAGCCGCAAAAATAGTCTTCAGTACCTGTCCCGCATATAGTTGGGAAAACATCCCCGTCAATGTAGAACTTTACCTCACCTTCGCCCCACCAACCGTTACTATTAACCTGCCACGCAAGATAAGTGCCTACATACTGACCTTTTCCCATAACTCCATCAAGGATAGTATAAACCTCTTTATAGGGTAGAGGATTCACACGACGCCACTGTGAGTGGAAATAAGCAATATTTTCGGGCAAATTCACTAAGGAATAATCAATCTGATAATAAAGCACCACCTCTTCAAAACCTATGTTCTCAAGGGTAATCTTGAATGATTTCTTGAATGGCATCTGCCAATATGAATTAAAAGCCCTACCAGGATTAACACACACAGCAAGCGAATTAAGGGACGCATACTCGCCCCAACCCATACAGAAAAAATCGCCTAAGGGTACTTCTACACTTGGCTTATCTTCATCATCCCAAAAGAACCGCAATATTTGGAATCTCCAATTACCTGTCGGGGTAAGCCAGATATGATTGATAACTCCACAACCATTTACATCTGCAAGTATTGCAGTTTCACCTGGCCCAATCTTGATGTACGGTGAAACTTTCCAGCCTTGGCCTAATTCTCTACTTGCGAAGGAGGCAACTCCTTCTTTCGCCATACCGCCTTTACCTTTCTCACCCGTTGGATTTTCTGGTGAAACTGAACGACTCTCAGCGTTGCTAATGATAAATAGACTATTAAGAAGCGAAATATGCGACATAGATAACCATCCTTTTAACACATTTAGTATTTTACATTAACAATTTATCTCCATACATTATACTTAAAATTAGCATAAACACTAAAGTTTTTTGATTTTTTGCCGATATTATATATGAAGGATAAAATGTGTGGATATCTCAAGGATGAGGGTTATGAATGTGAGTATGGGCAACATAAACATAAGAGCAATAGTGGAAACAAACAGAATAAAAGAAGTTGATGCTAATCGCAGAACTAACGAGACCGAAGTAGCACAACAAAATAGTGAGGGACAGATACCGGTTGGTTTGAAAGCACCGAGGATTATTCCAACAGGTAGTGTGTTTGTACCAAAAGAACTTGTAGTACCGCCTCAAGACCAACCAACAGACGTTGACATAGTTGAACCTGTAATTACCCTTTCGCTTATTCCCAACAAA
>CAZZMK010000070.1:0-10099 GCA_964655185.1 uncultured Nitrospirales bacterium
CCATTAAAACCCTGGATTTAAACCCAAAAAATGATTAATAAAAAATACAATCAGATAAATAAAATTCCCCTTTGGATATTTCTAATTCTTATATTACTTTTAGGGCTATGTCTAAGAGTTCTTTATTTCAATGAAATCAAAAAAGAGCCCTGGTTTTGCTGTCCTTTATACGACCCGCTATACAATCACTACTGGGCTAAAGGAATTGCCACAGGTAATTGGGATTTACCAGCCACAGTTAATGACCCAGAAATAAGATTTACTCCTCACGGAAGACCTCCAGGCTATCCATATATTCTTGCATTAATATATTCGATTAGCGGAGTTAATCCTGTATCTCCTCGTATTGTTCAGTATTCAATAGGTCTACTGAATATCTTGATATTATGGTGGATACTCAGAAAATATCTAAAAGACAATCTAACTCTAATATTAACGTGCTTATCATTCGGCACCTATTGGGGAATGATTTATTTTGAATCCATTCTCACGTATCCCGTCTTCGTTGTGCTATTACTTTTAATATGGTTCGCACTAATCCTAAAACTCCAGGTTGATAAATTTAACTTTAAGTATTTAGCCATATCTGCTCTGATTCTCGGAACTATACTATTATTTAGACCTAATGCGATATTGCTTACATCAATATACCTCCTATTAATCCCTCCTAAGTTAGGTAAGAACATAAGCAAGTTTTTAATATCATACATTGTAATCATCTTATTCCTATTAATACCTTTAATGCCTTGCTTCATTAGAAATTACCTCGTATCAAAGGATTTTGTCTTTGTATCTTCATACGGTGGACTGAACTTCTATGTAGGCAACCATCCCGAATCTAATGGAACAGAACCTCGTATACCCGAATTGAAAAAGTGGATAGGAACTACCGAATGGTCTTGTTTTGACTATCCTGCAATTGTTAGAGGATTAGCAAAAGACCTGGGAAAAGAAAATATTTCTTTCTCCGAAGCAAACAGATATTTCTATAAAAAAGCCATATCCAACATAGTTACAAATCCCAAAACCTGGTTAAAACTTACTCTAAAGAAAGTTTTACTTTTTTGGGGACCAATAGAAATAACAAACGACACTATGCCCGAACTTGACAAACAACACTCTAAAACTTTATCCAAACTCCCAAAATTTTCCCTCTATAACTCTATATTCTTTGCATCTATAACTTACATTCTATATCTCTTAATTCTTAATATGCCTGCCTATAAAGTAGTACCTTCACCAATAAAAATCTCTATTGTGATAAGTCTCGTCTACTTTCTATCGGTATTGCCCTTCTTTATTGCAGGGAGGTACAGAATGCCAATTATTCCCTTCATCCTAATAGTAGACGCCTGGTTCATTTCCGAAATCTGGAAAAACGTATACGAAAAGAGAGCGACAACCCTCCTCTTCCAGTTAATGACTATCTTCATATTTGCTATAATAGCCCACACAAACTTTACTGGCTACCAACCATCTAAATCTATCTGGCATTTTCGTCAAGGCACTTCTGCACTAATCTGTAATGACTACTCACGTGCACTAAAAGAATTTCAACAATCACTGGAATATGACCCTCAAAATATGTTTGCAAAGATAAATTATTCAATCGTACTTGCAAAGATTGGCAGACCAACTGAAGGAATATATATACTCACCGACAATTCTCAGAAAAAACTAAACACACCAGAAGAACTAAATACTCTTGGTTATTTATTTGAAGAACTCGGAGATTTAGACAAGGCTCAAGATTTCTATGCAAAAGCAATTGTACAAAACCCTAATTACATTTTGGCTCACTCAAATATCTCAAGAATATTTATTAGAAAAAGCAAATTCACCGAAGCCAGAAAACATTTAGAGATAGTAGTTTCTTACCAACCTTATAATTTCTATACTCATTTTCAACTTGCGAAACTTTGTGAAACTCTATCTGATTACAACTCTGCTATAGAGTATTACAAAACTTGTCTTCACATAAACCCTAAGTCAGAAGTGTGTTGGAATAATATCGGTTGGATTTATGCTGTAATTGGTAAATTCAACTCTGCAATAGATGCATACAAAAATGCTATAGAGATAAATCCTAAATATTTACTCCCTTGGATAAACTTGGCAAACCTATACATTAAACTAAATGATTTACAAAAAGCAGAAACTCTGATGAAAGATTTATTTGCAAAAATCCCTCACAATTGTGAAGCCACATTGTTATTAGGCAACATTTATCTCCTCAAAGGAGAAATTGAAAAAGCAAACGAATCTCTCACTAATGAACTGCCATTTTGTAGTGAACATCCAAGGATATTAAACAACCTTGGAACCATTCGATGGCGATATTATAATGACAATAATGCTCTGGATATGTGGCTTAATTCGATAGCCCTCGACCCTACCATAGTAGAACCATATATCAACCTTGTGGATTTTTACGAAGCACAAGGCGAATGTGAACTTGCAATTGAATATCTACTTCTGGGCTTGATAAAGACACAAAGCCCCATCTTATCGTCCACACTAAATGGATTCCTTTGTCACGACAACTTATCAAATTGAGAATTAATAGAATACTAATTATATAATCAAAGTCTAATAGTTTATATAACTTTGAAAATAGGAGCATAAGTATGGGCATTAAGGAACACCAAGAAAACAGAACATGGGCTTTTGAAGCTTTAGATTACTTAGAAAGTTTTATAAGCGATTCGGAATTCGAAGGAGAATCACAACTTATAAGAAACCAAATAAATGGGAAAAGAAACGAACTAAAAGATGGCAAGTACAGAGTAGTGTTTTTAGGCGAATTCAATGTGGGGAAAACTACTCTTATCAACGCTTTTCTCGGAGATACATATCTACCGATGGTACTGGAAGAGTGTACAGCCAAAGTTACACATGTTCTAAAAGGCGAGAACTTACAATTAATCTTGCGCTCTCAGAACCCCATTCACCCAGAAACTATTCAGGTTCTAAGAGAGTTTTTCAATTACGCCGGTATAGAAGCCCAAATAGAGCCAGATTCATCTCAAAATTATTGGGTAGTTAAGTATACCTACCACTATCCGCAAGACCTGAACAGAACCCTCAACGCAATAATAACTCTTTCTGCGGATGAAGAGTTCCCAAAACTGAAAAAATTACGCGAAGAAGTAGAAGAAGTTATTGCTCTTATACCGGAATCAGGAATTGAAGAAGATGTCGCTTTTGTAGATTCTCCAGGTGTTCACAGTATAACTGAAACTCACCGCAAAATTACAGAAGAGATAATACCCAATTGCCATCTCGTAGTATGCCTACTTGATAGCCAGAATGCAGGTAATGAACACAATAGAGATTTCATATCTAAGTTAGTGAAAGAGAGACAAAGAAAAGTTTTCTTCGTCATAAACAAATGTGACCAATTAAACCCAGAAGAGATAGACCCCGCAGGTAGAAAAGGTCCCGCTAAAGATTTATTTAGATGCATAGAGGGAATAGTTGAAGACCCTGAAATATTTTTCGTCTCTGCTTTATATGCACTTTCTGCCTTTCAATTAAAGAGAAACTCTATTACAGTAGAGGACATCGACAAAAACGAAAAAATTCACATTCCTTATAATATGCGACTACAACTGGAGAATACCCCTAATCCTGCAGAGGCAATGGCTGATTACCTATTACAAAGGAGTAAGTTTCAAGATTTTAGAGAAAGGCTTTTCAATTATCTATATCACGAAAACAAAGAAGGGGCTGTGCTAACTTCCGTATGCAGATTCATAAGAGATACCGCATTAAAGTTTGCAAAACCTATAGAAGTAAAAATAAAATTAGCCCAGCAAAATCCAAAACTTGAAAGACTGAAAAAGGAAAGGCAACATTTCCAAAACCTAATCGAAGAATATTCTAAATTCCTGAATTACCTCCTAAACAAAATTAACGATATTACTGTACTTGGGAAAACTAACGGCGAAAAATACAATTCATATCCCGCTTTAATTGAAAAACATTTCTCTCGCCAAACAATAGAAAACGAGATATTCAAGCCTATCAAAGAATGGCTGTGCACAGGGGATAACCTTAAAATTGCTCGAAAAAATAAATACTTACCACTTCAGGAACAATTGGGTTTAATTTTAGATAGATTTCTCGCAAAAGTAGATTCTGATATAAATAACACATTGTCAAACTACGAATCTCTCATTTTGGATGAAATTAAATCTCGAGGATTTGAATTTGAGTTCAAAAACCTACCAAGAGTATCCTCAAACCGGGGGGCAATAGTCGCCATCGATGCAAGTTTAGCCTTATCTTACTTCTTGTTCTTTATCGTAGGAGGCATATTAGGAGGGCTTACTGGAGCCATAATAGGAGAGGGCTTTCTAAGCACATTTTCATGGGCTGATTTCCTTAATATGGCAGTCCCTGATTATCCTCACCTTTCTGCAATTTTGTTAGGTAGTATAGGCGGAGTTCTCGGTTCAATAATAGGCATTCTCTCTCGAGCCCTCGGCGGTGATGAAATCAGAAGAGAAAAACTTATTGAAAAAATAACTGCTTACATTGAAAAAACTCTTGTTGTAGGACTAAAACAAAAATTGACAGATACGATGTCATCACACAGAGAAGAATTAATTTCCCAAATCAAAAATTACTTCGACAGCATCAATATAAAACTCCACGACCAAATCCAAAAAATTCTCACTGAAGAAGAACATTTAGAAAAAGTTCAACAAGAGATAATAATGCGATTAGAGGGTAAACTTAAAAATCTCCAAACAATTGCAAATAAAGCAAATGAAATTATAGAAACTACTTTGAAAACAGTGAAATATTAAAGGCATTAATAATGCAGTATAGACTACTTGGCATATCAGGTCCTAAAGTATCGGTAATTTCATTCGGGGCATGGCAAATTGGAGACCCCTCTTTCTGGGGAGAAAACGACGAGAGAGAAGCAGAAAAAGCGGTCAAATTCGCAATAGATGAAGGAATTAACCTTTTTGATACCGCAGAAATGTACGGCTCGGGCGAATCAGAAAGAAAATTGGGGAAATACATTGGCAGGGAAAATAGAGACAAAGTTATAATAGCAACAAAAGTAAGTCCTCAAAATTGTGAGCCATCCAAATTAATCTCATCCTGTGAAAATAGCCTCAAGCGACTCGACACTGATTACATAGACTTATATCAAATTCACTGGCCTCCAACCGATATCCCTTTCGGAGAAGTATATCTTGCTATGAAAAAATTACAAGACGAAGGCAAAATTAGGTATATAGGGGTATCTAACTTTGGGAAAGAAAACCTCCGTGAGTGGTACGATTCAGGCGGACATGCTGTTTCAAATCAAATAGGCTACAATCTTCTCTTCCGTTCACCAGAATACGAAATCATCCCAACTTGTATAAAGTTAGGAATAGGTATATTAGTTTATATGCCACTTATGCAAGGTTTGCTTACAGGCAGGTGGGAAAAAATCGAAGATGTCCCTATGCTTAGAAGGAGAACAAGACATTTTTCAAAAAACAGGCCAGGTACACGACACGGCGAAAGTGGATGTGAAGCCCTAACTATGGAGACTATACAAGCGCTGAAAGCTCTCTCTGATTACCTCGAAATCCCAATGTCTACACTAAGCCTTGCTTGGCTAATTTGGCAGAGGGGCGTAACATCAGTCATAGTAGGTTGCAGGTCTACAGAGCAACTTAAAAATAACATAGAAGCATTAAATATAGTCTTTGACCCAGAAGTGCTTGCCCTTCTCAACGAAATTACCTATCCACTAAAAAAATACATGGGCAAGAACGCCGATATGTGGGAAAACGAGGCTAATTCACGCATCAGATAAAGCAGAACTAAACTTCTAACAACCTACCATTAATCTATTATATTACTACAACTTTTCACCCCAGCGAGCCTTTCGCGACTGTTCTTCCAACCACCTGCATTGAAAAGCCAATCTCTCTATCCATTGAGAAGGAGTATATCCAGCCACATTTGGATTATTCTTAGACTGGTATGAAACAGTTGTAATGTGTTTGACCCCCACAGCATAAAAAAGTGCTACTAACTCTGCGTAAGAGAGCGTTCTCTTCTTTTCATAATGTTTTAGCAGAAGCAAGGTCCTTGTTCTAAGTTTCTCTTCATTTACACTTGTTCGTATACATAAATTAGATATTGCATAAGATATATCTTCAAGATAACAACCAAGCCCAGCAAATTCAAGGTCGATAATAGCCACCAGTTTTTCTCCTGAGAAAAGAAGGTTTGCACCGTGCCAGTCCCCATGAATAAGCCCCACTTCAAATTGCGAGCGTTTCTCAATAGAAAGTTCCTGCGTAGACCTCTGAATAAACTCTAACAAATATTTATAATGCGGTAATAAAGAAGCCTCATCCTTCTCCTGACGAGCAAGATTGTAAAAGTATAAAAACACTTCCATTGGGACTTCACTAAACCTCCACATATTTACATCACGCGGAGGTGCAGGAAAACCATAACACACATGATGAAACATACCAAGGGCTTTTGCAGAAATAACTAAAGTCTTTTCTGTAAGTGTCATTGGCTCACCCTTAACAAACTCCTGAAGTTCAAGTATCCAGTCATCTACCTCTACATAACCCTTGCCCGATTTGGCACGCTGAATCCTTGCCACAGGCAAGCCGTGAGCCAATAAATGGTCTGACAACCTGTGCTGAAAGTTCAGAGAGTCAATTACCTTTAATTCGCGGACATAGGTCTTCGCCAAAAATGTCCCTTTGGAAGTCTCGACGACCATCTTACGGTGTCTACGTTGATGTGCACCTTCCACAGGTCGAGGAAGAGCTACCTCACCAAGGTCATAATTTTTCCTAATTACATCTGCAATTATTTCTAATCCCTGCAACTCCACAGTCATAATAATCCACACTTCTTGTTATTAAAAACTGCTTTTTAATAATACTAAAAGTTAATGACAAAATTAAACGGCTAATTAGTAATATAACGTCGCCAAAACTCCACAGATTCTTTCAAATCCTGAATTACCCTCCTATCATAAGGATTTCTTTCCCTATGACTTATCTCTAATACGAGTGAAACTTCATCACAATTAGAGACTCTTAGTGCGGATAAAATTCTTTCGGGGTCTATCTTACCTACTCTATTATATTCTTCTGTGAAAGGATAATGCCCTCCTTTATCTTTCAAACTTTGTTTAAGATGTATAACCCGAATATCGCGACTAAAAGTTTTTATCCACTCCTCTGGATTAGTATCATCAGGGTTATTGGAGGACACATCGCCATGGTCGACATCGTAGCAAATTTTCATCGGGATGGCGAAACCTTCCCTACACAGTTCCTGAATATATTTCGCAGATTTAATCGTCTCCCCTACCTCCCTACCTACTGACATAGGTTCCCACAATAAAAATTTCAATCCACTCTTATGCCCATATTCAGAAAGTTCTTTCCAACCGTCCACTCCTTTTTTCAGCCTCAACATTCTAATTTCCTCATTCTCCCAATCCCTCACTGTCATTATCCCAAAATGGCTTCCAGAGCCTTCAGCACCAAGCATGACAGATATATCAAAAAACCTCTTAAACCACTCAATCCATGCTCTCCTTATTTCATCATCTGGATGCAAAAGATGATTCACACGAGTAAATTGAGATGTAAATGTAGTCTCAACCTTTATATCCAATTTTTCACATGCATTTCTAACCTTTTCTACCTCTTTTTTAACAATATAGTCCGGATACCAAGGATTAAGTAAATCCGCAGTAAATTGAACCATTCGCAATCCCAACTCATTTGCCACGATATTTGCCCAATCGTCTGGCTCTACAAATCTGTTTATTGCAAAACCCGTATTTATCCCAAACTTCAATTTACAAATCCTCCTCATCAAAATCAAGAATATAAATATCTTTTAAGTTTCTATACTTCCCGTTGTAGTCCATCCCATACCCAACCACAAACTCATCTTCAATTCTATATCCCACATAATCTGCTTTTATATTCGATACATCCCTCGGTTTTAACTTTTCTATTAAGACACATAAACGAACTGACTTGGGGCGTTGTGTTTTCAGCCAATCCAATACAAAAGATGTGGTAACACCTGTATCAAGAATATCCTCTATTAGCAATACATCTTTCCCACAGATGTTATCTGTTGGCAGATATTGAACATCTACTTTACCATTACTCTTATTCCCCGTATAACTTGACGTCTTAAAAAAGTCAACCGAACTAACAGGTGGCAAGTATTTCAACAGGTCAACGGCGAAAAAGACCGCTCCTTTAAGAACTATTATAACCTCAAGAGCATCGGTATTAACCTCCGAAGAAATCAGGTTTGCCAACTCTTGAACTCTATTAATAATAGAAGCATGAGGAATTAGCGGTGGCTCTCGGAGTCGCATGGAACTACCTCAATCTCAAGAATTCTGCGAGTAAATGGAGTTACCATCGCAAGAGTAGTCGGAACATAACCGACAACCCAAATAATACCTTTAGGAGTACACAATAATGGCACCTTATCCCTCTCCGGCAAAGGCACTCCAAGGTCTATAAAATAATCAC
Organism: uncultured Nitrospirales bacterium; assembly: GCA_964655185.1. GTDB lineage: Bacteria > Hydrogenedentota > Hydrogenedentia > Hydrogenedentales > Hydrogenedentaceae > Hydrogenedens. The sequence continues at coordinate 8,553 of CAZZMK010000070.1, forward strand.
TTAATTTTTTAGACGAGTTCATCCCAATAGGGACAATCCTATCCCCGTTTTCTCTCGTTCTAACCCATACCCCATCCGCCAAGGCATCCGCATCAAATACTTGCAAGTTAGGCTTGCAATAGGACTTCCAATCATAATTTACAGGTAACATCACTATACGCGAATTAAAATGATAGCCAAATGCACAAGTTGTCCCAGGAATTTTCAATCTTACCGAGCCAGGATTTCTATTAACCTCCTGACCTATAAACTCACTCCATTCCTTGCCATTATACAATAAAATCCCTTGCCCTAAATCAAATTTCTGTCCTGTGGCTCCTGTAAGTATAAACTTGGAAGCAGACACTATTCGCTCGTATGTGCACTCAATTCCCCTTCTCTGAAAAATTAAAGCAAGACATCTCCTTCTTATTGCCTCGTGATATTCTGCAAACCTCGCCCTCGAAATCTTTTGGTCTACTACTATATACTGCAATGCACCTTCAGCAATTCTCGAAAGGAATTCATTCTCACACTGTTGAAGTTCTACAAGGTGCAATATTGCGTCTCGTATCTTTTGATTATATAGTTTTAACTCTGGAATCAAAGTATTCCTGATTTTACTCCTTAGATAATCTGTCTGGTAATTCGTATAATCTTCTCTCCAGTCAACCCCTCTATCCGATAGCCAATTCTCTATCATACCTTTAGAACAGTAATATAAAGGCCTTACTATCCTAATCCCCTCCTCGATTCTGACTATCGGAATACCAGTAAGACCAAGCGGAGTAGTGCCCCGTATCAATCTCATCAAAACCGTTTCTACCTGGTCATCGGCGTGATGTCCCGTCGCAAGCACAGGACACCCCCGAAGCCGTGCAGTTTCCAGTAAAAACTTATACCGCACTTCCCGTGCATACTCTTCAAATGAACGCTTGAGATGAAATGCCTCTTCCTCTACTGGTTTAGATTTTAGATGAAAAGGCAAACCCAAATTTCTCGCAAGATTTGCTACAAATTCCGCATCTTTCTGACTTTCCCCTTTCCGAGTTTGATGGTCAAAGTGAGCCACCTCAAGATTATATCCCAAATCAAACAACACATAAAGTAAAGCAACAGAATCAGCACCACCCGAAACCGCAACAAGCACCTTTTCTTCAGGGGAAATCAAATCAAACTCGTTTATAACTTTTTTAACAAGAGATACCAACATACTCTTCCAAAACTAAAAACTATCTATGATAAAATTTTACCAACTGTTAAACATTAATAAATCTGAAAAATCTATTTTCGTTTAATTATCAGTAGGCTTTAATTAAACCCTACTAATAGATTATTATACTTTAAACGATTGGATGATTGTAGTATATGAACGAACATGACGACCTCCAACTCCCAAAAGATAAAATGCGGCTTTGCCCAATTTGCAGAATGCCCATAAGCGTATGGGCTATCCGCTGTAGGTTCTGCGGTGAAACAGTGGGCAGACCCAAAAGGGAGATGGAGACATATACAATAAAAGACTTAGGAGGAGAAACCCCTGCAGATGGTTCTCTTGTGTCTCCAGA
>CAZZMK010000071.1:0-3854 GCA_964655185.1 uncultured Nitrospirales bacterium
CATAATCAGCCTATAAATGTTATGTCTGGGCGGTGTCTTTTGATGTTCGCCAGAAATTGAATGTCTTGAAGATGCGAAAATCAACAAAGTAGTAGAGATATTTTAACATTTGCTTTATAGACTTATTACTGAATAAGAATAATATCCAGAGGAATACAAATGGTTGAATAAAAATTAGCGCAAACCAGAAACATATTTCCACAAGTATCTTCAACAACAAAGAATTTGGATTTTTTGAATACCACTTGCTGAAAAATAACACTGCTCGTGCAGGGAAAATCCCAGCCAAATGTTTTAATCTGTTTACTACAGTAGGCTTTGTAATTAAAAAATCTTTCTCGTGTGGGTCATTTAACATTTCGGGTTTCTCATCTTCCACTTTCTTACGAAGTTGTGTTCCCTCAAAAAAAGTCAGCGAAAGTAAATAAAAGAAGTAAGGTTTTGGAATTTTGCACAGAACATCAATTGTTGCCAACTCATCCTCTAATGTCTCATAAGGATTATCACAAATCACATCGATATTGGGTATTAATCCATATTTCTTAACTCGCTCGACACTCTCCAAAAACTTCTTAACAGATATAGGTCTTCGATATATTTCCTTGCAAACTCTCTCGCTACCACTTTGTAAACCTATTTGTATGCCTCGCAACCCTGTATCAATTGCTTTCTCCAAATTCTCATCCGTGATAAGATTAGGCGAAGAATAAATAATATAAGGGAGGTTTACTCGCTTTTTGTATAATTCAAAGAATTTATCTAAATCTTCTTTCTTGCGTGCAAAGAAATTTTCATCCAAGAAAGAAATCACAGCGACAGGCAACGGTTCTTGTACACCTCGTACTATCCCCTCAACTATGTATTCAGGTGAGGCAGTCCGAAAATGATATTTGGGGTATAAATCGTAATAGAAAGAATTTACACAAAAAGTACAACGCATAGGACATCCACGGGAATTTATTACTCTATAAATACTTGCTTGAAGAACTGTATTCTTTCGCACCAATTCATGAGTAAGTTCCACAACTTTACCTTTATAAAGAAAATATGAATTTTTAGCCACACGAGGAATGTATGGCAGTTCATCCATATTTTCCCAAAGCGGATTTAGTGGATTTATTCGAATTTCGTTCCCGTCTTTATAAGCCAAATTATTTACTTTTTCTAATCTCCCGCCATTCTTAATAGTATTAGAAATATCGATTACTGCCTTTTCACCCTCTCCTATACAAACATAATCCGCATAAGGTAAACAATGTTCGGGTGATACAGTAGGCTCAACCCCTCCCCATATTACTGGAAAATCAAAATACTTCTTAAGAAATAAAGTAAAACTTTTAGCATACTTATACTCCGACGAGGTTAAACTAATTCCCACCCAACTTGGCGAAAAATCTTTTATATACCCCCTTAAAGAATCAAGGCTTTTAGAATCTTCTGGAAACCCGTGCACATATAAAATATTAGAATTAAAGCCCTCCCTTAGAAGTATCTCATGTAGCAGTTTCAAACTTATAATACTGAAATTTTTTTGAAGTGACACTAATAAAACATTCATCAAAAATTCCTTCACAATCTCATAAAAGTAGTAATAACTTCAATTTGACTTTTTAATTTATATTAACCAATTATGTATAAAGTTTTGTTGAAAGTAAAATTTTAAATTTTTCTATACCTATGAATTAAAACATTATCTAAACACCGCTGTATTTCTTTAAATTATAATACTTACATTGTGAAAAGAAATGCCTACTAATCTAAAATCATTATACAACACAAAGTGGATAGAAAACCTACTTATCTCAATTCTTGCACTGCTTGCAATAATACTAATAAAGCAAAAACCTTCTGTTTGGGGGGATGAATACTTAGGAGGGGTAGACTATATAGGTGTACCCTCATTCTTCACTTACTACTTCTATATATTATCTTATGGCCCCCAAGTACCGCCCATCCATTTCGTAATTCAATACTTATTCTGTAGCAAATTGGGCATGCCCATTGAAACCTTTCGCTGGGTCGTGGTACTTATTAACCTCTTTACAGTAAATCTCGTGTATCTCCTCGCCAAGTGTTTTTTACCTCGGAAGTATGCAATAGGTGCTATTTCTCTATTTATTCTATATCCTACTCTATTATGGAATTCTACGAGCCTACGATACCATTCAATCGCTTATATGCTTGCGGTACTTTCACTTTATTTTTCCATAAAAAATTTCATTCTCACCCCAAAATTCAACTTTTACATTGTAGTTCTACAAACACTAATCAATATCCTACTTATCTTATCTCACAGCATTTTTGTCTGGTTGATAGGTTTCGAAATTTTTCTGCTCACTCTAAAAATATTTAAGCGTCAATATACCTATCTTATACCAATATTTCTCAATTCAATAATATTGACTATAACTCTCTTTTACTTAGCACTTGTACTCCGTGGGAATAAGTATCTTGCTCTCCCATTACAGCCTAACCTATTGGAAACATTCGAAAAGATTTTTGGAATTAGAGACTTCGAAATTCCCGTATATGTTTCCTGGGGTGTATTCTTACAACCACTTATCGCTCCCAATCCTCTCCCTTCTCTAATCCAGAAAATTTGTGGTGTCGCACCTTTGGTAATCATAAATATAGGCGGATTAGTTCTTGCATTAGTATTATTTGTAGCATTTATATACACCTCACACCAAATAATCAAAAATTACTCCTCATTTTCTGAAAGTTTCTTTGCCCTATTTATACTTGCCTTTATTCCACCCTTAGTCTTTGCTTGCTATTCATTTGTTTTCTCCACAAATTTGCTATTGGTTCGCTATGTCCTGCCCTCTTATATTGCTAAATTCTGTTTCCTGTTCATTATTTTGGAGAGATGGAAACCAAAAAATAATATTTACAAATATATTGCTATTAGTCTCATTATAATATGGGCATTACATCAATATGTTCTCTTCCGCTCCAACAAAATTTATACAGATTGGGATGGTTGTGTTGAGTATGTAAACTCTAATTTGACCGAGAATGATGTGGTTATTTGTGGAACCGACATAGACTCCGCCATTTTCAAATATAACTGGAAAGAAAAAATTAAAAAGCCATTTCCCCTTGTCTTTACCTCCGATTCTTTGGACACAGCCACAGACTTTATAATCTTCCTAATCAAACATCTTCCTCCCCCTCATAAGATTTGCTTTATCTATAACACAAAATGGGATTACCAGTTTGAATCTACAATAAATGAGTTATGGAATAAGCACAGACTCCGCTATACTTATTGCGGATTCCCCTCCTGGGAAGGACTACTATGCTATATATTTTCAGTTGATGAAAACTTAAATGTGAAGAATATAAATGCGAATAAATTGGAAGAAAATCCTAAACAACCAACTGATGATTTCCTTATATCTTTACTAAAATCTAATCTCAATAGGGAGTTTGATGAACAAGAAAAAATAATACTTGCTCGATATGAAAATTTCGGAGCAGAATTAGGCTTAACCACACCAATTCACCTAACCCTGAACCTCATTAGTGTAAACAAAAAAGATTGGGCGAAGATAATCACAAAGCAGTACCAAAATCTCAATGCTTGGATAGCATTCTCTTATGCCTTGTCAGAGTTGGAGGATACTCAGAAAGCAGATGAAATTTTCCAACAAATTAGAACGCAAAATCCATACTTTGTCTACATCTTCTCACCTATATGGCAAGCATTTAAGACAAAAGATTACCTTTCCCTTAAAGAACTCTCTACACGACTAATCAACGATGGTTATTTCCCTGCTTTTCTGTTTTACCATTTTGCTTCCCATAAAGTTGATAACACACCTTGTATCCTCCCTTTTGGAGTATTCCCC
>CAZZMK010000072.1:0-4902 GCA_964655185.1 uncultured Nitrospirales bacterium
CAAGAAATTTTTTCATAATTTAAGTTGACTATATGTATATTTTCCCCTTATCCCAAGTGTTTCTTTGTACCCATTCAAATGCCGATAAATTAGGGCTAATCAATATGTCTTCTTTATTTGTTTTTGTGTCTATAATATTAATTTTTATTGTAGCCATTTTTGAGTTGTAGCAAAATAGATTGCTGCCGTCGGTATCTTCGTATTTTACTCCTGCGATAGTAGGGTTTTCGGCAGTGATATTGAGTATAAATTTATATTTAGCATTATTATACTCAACATTCCACTTGCAAGGTTCGTAATGAGATTGTATATGTAATATATCTTTTATATGTTTTGTAGAGAATACTTGATTGTTGTAGTTAATAAATATAGATGATATTGGAGGAGAAACCAAAAAGTTTCCTATCTTGGCACGAGCAGTTAAAATATCCACAATGCAAGATACACTTTCTCCAGTTTTTTCGCTGTAGAAAATATTTCCATGTGCCCAAGCCCAGGAGTGTCCTTGTCTTATACCACACAAATGTCCTTGCATCCCTTTACCATTCTCAACCTGAAAGCACTGGTTATCACATCGAATTTCACCATTGAATATTAGATTTTCGTAAGTGGTGACTGCATAGTTTTTCGACAATCCTAATTTCCATAAGACGTAAGGAAGAAAACTATGTGATAGTGGCTCATTTTCAGGTTTATGAGAAAGTTCCCATTTTATGAATCCGACTGAATCTTTTAGAAACCCCTTAGTTTCATTAAAGTCTGTGAAGTTCTTTTCAATTCTAATAGAGCAATTACCTTTCTCAGATAGAATCTCTGCTTTCTGAAGTTCAAATGTATTTTTTATACATCTCAATGAATACTCAGGTTTTTGGTTAGGATTTGAAATTCTCTGTGTGAATATACCCCATACTTCTATAATGGATTTTTGCAGACTTTTTAGAATAGTGAATCTATACCAGAAAGCAAATTTTTTGTCTAATGAGTTTAATTTCCAGTACCAAACTTCATAACATTTTTCGAAATTTGTGTAAAATGGGGAATTAGTTATTTCATAAGGCAATTTCATTTATTCTGTTTCAGTGGCTTTACCTATGCTTATCTTAAGATAAAGTACATATAGGCATATTAGCAAGTCAAGAGCAAAACCCACAATATAACCGAATATTTGAGATGAGAAGATGAAAAGATATAGGTAGCCTAACGAAGAAATTAATTTTGAAATTATGTGCAAATTTATAAGAGATTTGTTTTTGGGGTCCCTTGCTGAGAAGTAGGCTAATAAAGATAACACTACCATTAATGAACCTACAAGTGGTAGCCAAAAGAAATCAGTATTCTTTTCAGGTAAAGGCGTGAGAATTTTTAGAAAAATAGGAGGGAAATTGAGAATATAATATACCCCATCGGGTATAAAGAAGAAGAATAAAGCGCCGCCGAGATACAAAATAGAGAGAATATACATTGAAATTTTAAATATTTTTATCTTACCTTCTTGCTTATTTAATTCGGGTACATCAGTTCCGGTGCTCATAATTACTATCCCTCAAAATTATTATAATTCCATAAGAATATAAAGGATGTTGATGGGTGATTTTCAAGTAGAGAATAGAGAGTGTTGTTAGGCAAGTGGAGAGAGAAGAATTGGTCTATGTATGATGTTAAGGAACTTTAAAATAATCTGGTTCGTTGTCGGGCTTCCATTTGATATTGCATCCTATACTCGGCTTTTGATTTTCGGGCGGTGGATTTCCTGCAAGGAGCGAATCGAGGGCATTCCTAAGGTCCTCTCCTGTGACGGGAATGTTATTCCCCGGTCTTGAACTATCTAATTGACCTCTATAATAAAGTTTGAAATCTGAATCATATAAGAAAAAGTCAGGTGTGCATGTCGCTTTATATAATTTAGCGACTTCTTGTGTTTCGTCAATAAGATAGGGAAATGGTATGCCCATATATTCAATAAATTCCACCATTTTTTGAGGTGAGTCATCTGGATACTTCTCAAAATCATTTGAGTTGATGCCGATTATAGCTATATCCTTTTTCATATACTCATTTGCAATGTTTACAATCTCTTTTATTACGTGTTTGACGAATGGACAATGATTACACATAAAAATGATTAGTAGTCCCTTTTTATCCTTGAAATCTTCTAACTTGTAGACTTTTCCTTCAGGGGTAGGAAGTTCAAAGTTTGGTGCTTCTGTTCCAAGGGGTACCATTAGAGAGTTTACTGCTACCATATTTAGTCTCCTTGATGTATATTCAGTTAAAATAAACATTTATTTATTTTTGAAAAATTCCTTATAATTTGAAAATTGGCAAATTACAAACCTATAATAACTAAACATTTATAGCGTTGTGGGTTAAATAAAAACTAAAACTAAAACAATAAGAGAGGGTACTATTATGTTTTCAAAGGCAAGATTTTATTTAATACTGCTGACTCTCTTGTTTTTGGTAGGAGAAACCTTTGCAGAGTTGCAATCTGTGTCCGTAGGAGGAGAAATAAGAATGAGAGGCAGATGGTATATTAATACTTTTGCCCCCCGAGAAGAGAGGATTCCTCCTGCTTTTGTTACTAGAAGGCCTGTAGGTGGAAACAAGATTACTTCAATGTATAAGTGGGATGATGAAGGTCCGGATTGGTCGAGATATGAAACTTGTTTGTTATTAAATTTCAAAGCGGATTTTACAGATGATGTTACTGCGTTTATAGAATTCTATGACTTCCATATTTGGGGCGAGGATTTTAGGTCGAAGGACTATGTAACGGGAGTAGATATAAGGGCGGATTCGAAAGATGATGTAGAAATAGAACAAGCGTATATCGAATTGAGAAATTTGTTTGGAGCACCACTTACGTTAAGGGTCGGAAGGCAAGACTTAGTTATGGGCAAGGGTTGGTTAGTAACAAATATGCTAACCCCATCTCAATATTCATCCCATGATGCCATTCGGTTGACATATAAAGAGGGCGATTGGACAGTTGATGCGTTTGCATCAAAACTTGCTGAGCGATATGAGATAGAGCAAGATGGGGATATCGATTTTTACGGTGTCTATGCTACATATTCAGGTTGGAAACCACTAAGTTTATCTGCCTATTGGTATTTCCTTCGTGACGGACTAAGCCCTCACGATACTACGGGTGACCCCATTCTTGAATTTATGGAAGATGTTTTAAACAGAGATGATTATGGTGTTACTCGTTTGCATACTGTAGGTATTAGGGCGTTTGGGAAATCAGGCAATTTTGATTACGATTTAGAATTGGCTTATCAGTTTGGCGATGCCGATTCCCTCGGGACAAGGTTCAAGCCAATAGGTGGGTACTTGTATGGTGATGATGACGCGTCTTGGGGTGATTTAGGTGGAGAATTGATTTTGGGTTATACATTTCAGGATATTAAATGGACCCCAAGAATCTATACTCTTGCAGTTTATTTCCAGGGCCACGACAATAGGGACATTAGTTTTTGGGATTGGCTAAATCCCTTCTATGAGCCTGAGGCGAGCCATTCTTTTAATAGGCTATTCTCAGACAAGAACTATATGCCCACTGTAAACGATAATGGCTGGTTATCTAATTGTTGGCAGGTTCAGTTGGGTTTCGAACTGAAACCTACCGAAAAGACACTTTTCCATTTCCACGTTGCTTATGATGGGATAGTATCGCCTTTTGACCCACCTAAGAGTTTCAAAGTATTTGGAAGAAAATTCTATGTCCCGTTTTTCAGTTTCTGGAAGGATGAAGGTGAAGATGATATTGGTTGGGAACTTGCTGCGTGGATAAGATATAACTACTCTAAGGACCTTTGGTTCTTGTTATATGGGAATTACTTATTTGTAGGAGATGGTTTAGCTCAAGGTGCATATATTCAAGCAAATGGGACCGATTTTGCAGGTGGTACAGATAAAGATGATGCGGGCTATATTTTCTGGATGACGGTTTTGAAGTTTTAGTTTAGAAATTAAAACGTATAAGATATTTTCTAATGGAGCCGAGTCCATAATTGACTCGGCTCTTTCATTTTGAAAAATTATTAATTTAACTTGTTCCTTTTTGAAACTAATGATTCAAATAAATAAAAAATTGGATGTGGAAAAATCTTAAGTTAAATATGGCATATATATTGCTAATTCTATTACAAGTCGTTTTCCGTAATACATCTTAAAGAAAGGAGGAATAAAAATGAGGTTCGATAGATTAACTGTACCTTTACAAGAAGCGATTTCTGATGCTTTAGATTTGGCATCTAATAAAGGACATCCAGAGGTAACTTCTTTGCATTTGTTGTCTTCACTGGTAGCAAAATCCAATTCTGCTGTTCCCTCTATAATCCAGAAGTTCGGATTATCAGTAGGGCAGTTAAGGAATTCAATAGAAAAAGAGTTTCAAAGATTGCCTAAGGTTTCAGGTTTGCATAATCCGTCGCTATCCTATGAACTTCAGAAAGTATTTGAGGTTTCGTGGGAGTTTGCGAATAGTTTGAAGGATACCTATCTTAGTTCTGAGCATATTTTATTGGGGATGATTAAGGACAAGGATAATTATGCAGGTAAGGTCCTTAGAGAGTTTGGGTTAAAAGAGCAATCAATTTTAGCAGTGTTAAAAGAGATAAGAGGTAATCAGCAAGTTGATGACCCGAATGCTGAATCTACATATAATGCGCTGGATAAGTTTAGTAGGGATTTGACTCAACTTGCACGTGCTGGTAAATTGGACCCTGTAATAGGACGAGACGAAGAGATTAGACGCGTAATTCAGGTACTTTCCAGACGGACTAAGAATAATCCTGTATTAATAGGTGAACCAGGCGTAGGAAAGACAGCCATAGTAGAAGGATTGGCTCAAAGAATTGATTCTCGTGATGTACCAGAGAAATGAAAGAACAAAAG
>CAZZMK010000073.1:0-13456 GCA_964655185.1 uncultured Nitrospirales bacterium
TGATGATTACATAGACTTAACCGAATTTTTAATAATTTCTGGAACATCTTTGATTGCCTCGTCAAATTTGTCTATTATTTTTCCTCCTGCCTGAGCAAAATCCTTTCTCCCTCCCCCTTTTCCTCCTATTCTTTTAGCCAATTCATTCACTATATCCAAAGAACTATATTTGTCTGTGAGGTCATCAGTTACTCCAACACAAAATGTTGCTTTGTCCGTGTATCTTACTCCGACTATTACAATCCCCGAGCCTATTTTCTCTTTTAAGTGATCGACAAGGTTTCTTGCTTGGGCAATGTCCTCATTCTCCAGTTCAATTACTATGTACTTAACACCATTTATAGTATTAACATTTGACAGGAAGTCTTTAGATTCTCCAAACAAAGCCTTCTTTTTCCATTTTTCTACTTCCTTATAAAGTTTCTTATTTTCCTCTAAAATCTGATTTATTTTCTCATTTAGTTTGTCAACCGAGGTTTCGAGTAATTGAGCAATTCCTCTTAAGGTATCTTCCGTGTTATGAATCCAATTTATGAAAGGTTCTCCACAGATGGCTTCTATTCTTCTTACACCTGCTGATACAGATGACTCAGATATAATCTTGAACCCTCCAATGTCTCCTGTAGCCTTTACATGGCAACCTCCACATAGTTCTGCACTAATTCCATCTATTTTGATTACTCTAACAATTTCACCGTACTTTTCACCAAATAGAGCCATAGCGCCTATTTTTTTTGCTTCTTCTAATGGCATATATAAAACTTCAACGTTATAATTTTTTCTAATTTTATCGTTGACCCATTCTTCTATGTCTCTTAATCTTTCATACCCTGTTTGTTCGAAGTGGGTAAAGTCGAATCTTAATCTTTCTTCAGATACTAAGGAACCGGATTGGTGCACATGCTCTCCGAGAATATCTCTCAGACTTGCCTGAAGTAAATGCGTTGCAGTGTGGTGCCTCTGTATGTTTTCTCGCCTTCTTGCGTTTATAATTGCTTTTACTTCTATCCCTTCTTTTACTTCTCCTTCTTTAACATCTACATAGTGAAGATAAAGTTTTTCTAATACTTTTTTGGTATCTATAACCTCTACCAAAAGATTTTCGGATACCCCATACAAAACTCCTGTGTCACCAACTTGTCCTCCACTTTCAGCATAGAACGGGGTTTTCTCAAGGATTACAATACCCTTTTCGCCTTTACTTAATTTTTCAACCTTTTCGTTACCTCTTAATAAAGCAATTATTTTGCTAACCTCTTCGAATCTTTCATACCCTACAAACTGAGTAGGTCCCGATGAGGCAAGTATCTTGTGATATATCGGGGGAATTTCTTCTTCTCCGCTACCTATCCAAGTTTTTCTTGTTGCTTCTCTTTGTTTTTCTCTCCACTCAATATACCCTTCCTCATCAACAGTGAATCCCCTTTCTTCTGCCATATCTTTTACGATATCCAGTGGAAATCCATAGGTATCATGTAACTTGAACAATATATCTCCGCTAATTTGTGTCTTATTTTGATTTTTCATTTCTTCAAAAATATCACTTAATATTTCCATTCCTCTTTGTAGTGTACTTGCAAACCTTTCTTCTTCCATCTTTATGATCTTCTCAATTTGTTTTTGTCTTTCAATTAATTCCGGATAATATTCCCCCATTAAATCTACTACAACCTTACTAATTTTGTATAAAAAAGGTTCATTAAATCCCAACTCCCTTCCAAATCTTGCCGCTCTTCTTAATATTCTTCGCCATACATATCCCCGTCCTTCATTAGATGGTAGGATTCCGTCGGCAGTCATAAATGATAAGGCTCTAATATGGTCGGCTATTACCCTATATGGCACAGGATTTGTAGTATAATCCTTACGTGCTAAACTTTCTGTGAATTTTATTATTGGATATATCACATCAGTGTCGAACACAGTAGGTTTTCCCTGAACTAACATACATATTCTTTCTAACCCCATCCCCGTGTCAATCCCCCTATTTTTTAATGGTAACCTTGTTCCATCTTTTTGCTGGTCATATTGAGGAAAGACAAGATTCCAGAACTCAAGGAATCTCTCCTTCGGGTCATTTTCAGGAGTCGCTGTCGGGTCTACATCTTCTCCCCTATCATAAAGCAATTCTGAACATGGTCCACATGCTCCGCTATCTCCTGCGGGTCCCCAGAAATTGTCTTTCTCCCCTAACTTTACAATTCTATTTTCAGGAATACCAACTTCTTTGTGCCAGATTTCGAATGCTTCATCATCGTGCTTATAAACAGATATCCAAATTTTTTCAGGTGGTATACCTAACACCTCAGTTGAAAATTCCCAAGCCCAACGTATTGCTTCTCTTTTGAAGTAATCCCCAAATGAAAAATTTCCTAACATTTCAAAGAAAGTTAGATGACGCGAGGTTTTTCCTACCTCTTCTAAATCATTTGCTTTTCCCCCTGCTCGTAAACATTTTTGTGCGGTTGTCGCTCTCCTATATGGAACAGGAACTTCCCCTGTATAATAAGGCTTGAATTGAACCATCCCCGCACTTGTAAAAAGAAGAGTAGGGTCATTCTTGGGAATGAGAGAGTCACTTTTTTCTACAACGTGCCCTCTTTCTCTAAAAAAGTCTAAGAACTTTTTTCTTATCTCGTAACTTTTCACTGAATATATCCTCCGATAATGAGATTGCGAATTACATAACTGAGGTAAGGAAATGCAATATAGAAATTTTACCAAAAGTTCCTCCCATTTTACATACTTAAGTTCTTTGTTATTATGACTCCGCTTACTTATTACTCCACAACTGTTTTCTAGATCTAAGGAAACATACTCCTGTGATGAGAATTGCAAAGGAACCTAATATTAACATTCCTAAGGTTGATACAGGTACCTCCTGGTCTGTTACTTTTATTGTTACCTGGTAAACTATGGATTTTGCATCATTTATAGTACATTGGTAGGTTCCTGAGTCTTCTGGTTGGGCATTTGAAATCAATAACCTCCTACAATTAATCCCCCGAATTCTCGGGTTTGCCTCAATACTCTCACCTAATTTGCTCCATCTAAAAATAGGATTGGTTGGTATTTCTACGCCAGTTGCTTCAAGGCAAATATTGGTACCCGCTTCGTATATAGACTTTTTCGTTGGAATACACTCCGGACATTCTTCTGTATATGACCTTATAATTAGGTATCCTGCATTGTTAACTATGCCCAGTATAGAGTCGCCAATGGGATTATAAAAAGCAGAGTAATACCCCTGATTTCCCGCGGGGTCCCATACTCTTAAAATTTCACCATTAATAGGATTAACTTCCTGAATTCCTCCTGGCATCATGAATCCTTCAGAACCGCCAATTATCAAAAGCCCGTCATTTGTAATTCCGGAAACTCCACCGCTGAAATATCTACCAGGCTCTCCTATCAGCACACCATCGTTTTCCCAATCGAGTGTACTATTTGTATTGTATGCATTGATTATATCTGAGATTAAAAACCTCCTTAACTCTCTTGGATTTGAGTCCATTATGTACACCCACCCCTGAATCCTATCTACTGCTATTGTTGCTGAATATGCATAAGGTGGCTTATCAATAATCATATTTTTAGGTCTAATAAAAGTCCGAGAAATAATAGGCCTACTTGTACTTTTTCCCCCTGTGATACTGATTACGTGTATTTCGCTTCCCGAAAAGTCAAATTTCCCTACATCGAGTATTAGCAAATTTTCGTTAAGAAAAGCACCATAAAAGTGGGATATATTCCCTACTATACATTCAGGAGCAAAATCTTGTGGATTAGTGAGGTCAAATCTATAAAGGTCTCCAAGATATCCTTGACCTAATATTGCTATATTTCCGTTTGGTGAAACGGCTATAAATGCAGGGTCACCCTGATATCCCTCTGCTATTTTTATGAAATTATCTTCATACATACCTGATTGCTTAAACACTTCATCTCCATTCCAAACTAAATAAGTGCCATTGCTTAAAGGCGCAGATGTTACAAAATATGACCCGGGTGCAGGCTGAGGCAAATTATTTAACTGAACGACCCTTGCTCCAAAACTTACTTGCAAAATGATGAGCATGAGCCCAGAAAAAATGTAGAGAATTCTACGAGAAGTAGCCATAATAAGTCTCCTTCCTTCGTTGGTTAAAGTTAGTAAGTTAATGTTAAAATTAGTCTGAGAATCAAGAAAGGTGGGAAAAGCAGGCAGGCTTGGCAACTTAAGGAAGGAGCCACTCCTGCAACAACTTTCCCGCGAGTTGTTACAGTTACCAATTCCCGCTAATGCAGGTCTTCTGGCTTCTGGCTCATCCTACTCGCCACGCCTTCCCATCTATATAGACAGTGGCATATTGTGGCTTTCGTCCCCAGTTACAGCAGCGCGTCTGCGACGGATTTTCACCGTACTTCCCTAAACATTAGCGGGCAATACTTTCTTATTCTCACCTCCTTTCAGTTCAATTAAGAGTTAATTTACTGATGATTATATAAAAATTATTTTACTCTTGTGCAAGTTCTAAAATCTTCTCTGGTATTTTATCTAAGGGCAACACATAATCTACCGCATTTAGTGCAATTGCTTCTTTGGGCATACCAAACACTACACATGACTCTTCATCTTGCGCAATTGTTTTTGCCCCATTATCGTGAAGCATTTTCATTCCCTCCGCTCCATCTCTCCCCATACCTGTCATAATTACTCCTACTACATTTTTACCACCGTATTGTGCTGCAGATTTGAAAAGAACATCTACAGATGGCCTATGTCTGGATACCAATGGACCAGACTTAACTTCTACATAATACTTAGCACCTGACCTTTTTAACAACATATGGTAATTGCCTGGTGCAATCAGTGCCCTACCCGGATGAAGCGAATCTCCATTTTCTGCCTCTTTCACTTCTATTTCACAAATGTCATTTAACCTATTTGCAAAAGAACGGGTAAAGTGTTCAGGCATGTGTTGTACTATAGCAATTCCAGGTGAGTTAGGAGGTAACACTGATAATACCCTTGCCAAAGCCTCTGTTCCTCCTGTTGACGCTCCAATTACTACTATTTTGTGGGTAGTTCTTGTTAAGGATAGTTTAGGTAGTGAACCTTTGGTAATTATTTGAGGTTTTCTTCTTTTAACGTCAATATGCACGACGCCCTTAATTTTCTTGATAAGTTCAATTGCCATATCACCCACTGTATATGCAGCACCAGGTTTACACATTACCTCCACTGCACCCGCCTCAAGTGCTTCCATAGCAAGTTCACTGCCTTTTGGCGTCAAGGAAGAAACTATTATTACCGGAAGAGGATAGTATTTCATCAATTTTTTCAAGAAAGTAATACCGTCCATTCTCGGCATTTCTATGTCGAGGGTAATTACATCTGGCTTTAGTTGTACTATTTTGTCTCGTGCTACATATGGGTCTGGAGCAGTTCCGAGTACCTCTATGTTAGGGTCTTTCGAAAGTTCCCGCTGAAGTATGTTTCTCACCATTGCTGAATCATCTACTATGAGAACTTTTATAGGACGAGTTATCCCCGGTATGTCTAATGAACTCTTTATACCATTGCTCATTTGTTAATTCCTGTAAAACTCCCTTAAAAAGTTTGTTTTTTTCTCACTCTATAATTACTTTTACAAATATTGGAATCTCATCAAGTAATATAGATAGATATTCTTCTTCATCGACTAAATTCCCTAAATTCTCAAGGGGAATTTCTTCTGCTTCGGGCGGACACAAATCGAAAACCGCATCTTCTCCACCTACTTCTGTTAATAAGTTCCCACAATAAATATTGAGAAATTCAGCAAGAGCCTCTTTAGGGTCTACATTAGTTTGTTCTTCGGTCTCTTCTATTCCGAGCACATTGCTTACCATATTCCTACATAGTTCTACTGGAGCAACCATTATAATTTCCCCTTTGATATCCCCTGAAAACTTCATCCTGGCTCTAATTAAACCATCACACACCAACTCATCGCTCGGATTTTCTTGGTCATCAGCAAACATAAATGCAAACTCTTCCGCAACCTTTTTTAAAACTTGCTTTACTTTGGCTTCTTCAATCATTTCTCTCTCCTTCTTTAAGATTTAACAGATCAATTATCATTTTTTTCAGAGACTCAGGAGTAAAAGGTTTTCTCAAATATGCCTTAACCCCTTTGCTTTTGAGTTCTTCTACCCTCGTTTGACTACCCTCTGTAGATATAATCGCAATAGGAATGGTCTTCAATATGTCATCTTTATTTATTTCCTCAATTAGTTCTACTCCATTCATTTCTGGCATATTTATATCAGTTAGTATTAGGTCTACCCAATTGTTTTTCAATACTTCCAATGCTTCCTTACCATTATTGGCCTCATATATGTTTCCTATATCTACTCCAGATAAATTGAGGGTTTTGGTTATAACTCCCCTTATTATTTTCGAATCATCAACAACAAGGATGTTGATACCCATTTACTCTCTCCCGATTGGAATTTCTATATTCTCCATTATTGAATTGAATTCTGAGAGGAATTGACATATAACTTTCTCAACATTTTGTGAAGTTATGCCTAATCTGTCTACTGATTGAGGATTATTATTGTAGTTTAGCCCATCTACCCCCGCTCCGATGCCACATTCTATACAAATATTACTTGCAATGTGTACTATATCAGTAACTAATTGATACTCTCCTAATGCCTTGTCTGGGTCGTGATGATATAACACTGGTATTATGAGATTATCTGGAAAGTGCCATTCTTTCATAAGAAAAGCACCTGCCTCAGCATGGTCTATACCTAGTACCTCTTTTTCCGCTTGCTCAAAAGACATTTTTTCATTATACGCCTTTTCTATAATTAGTTTTACCTCCGCTTCTAAAAAAGTTCCGAGTGCAATTTTCCCAATATCGTGGAGTAGTCCGACTGTAAAAGTGTATGGAGGTAAAATAACATTAAGTTCCTTTCCCAACAACTCACTTATGACCGCAGTACCCACTAAATGTCTGACAAGTTCGCCCGCTGGCAAATCATATCCTTTAAGTGGCTTTAAGGCAAGGGGAAATATGGCTGATGCTATTATTATTTGATAAACTCGGTTAACCCCTAACATTACAATCGCTTCTTTTACAGTACTTATTCTTTTAGGACCTGCAAAATACGCAGAATTTGCTAATTTTAATATATTGGATGTCAATATAGGGTCAGTTTGAATTTCTTTTGCTATATCAGTTAACGGTATTTCATGATTTTGAATTTTTTGTAAAATTGAACTCGCATTTGTAGGAAGTGCAGGAATTTCTTCCAACTTTTTTAAAATCTCTTCCTTTTTAGCCATTATATGCTTCCTAAATTATTTCAATTCATATTCTTTCCCGGTGCTTCTTATGATTGTTTTCCCGTCATTTATGTAAAGATACATTGTTCGGGGTATTGTTCCTCCTACATCCTCAGATGATATCAATATATTATTTTTCCATAACAACTTTCTAACAACAATATAATTTCTCTCTCCTATTCTGAATGTCCCATTGTCATTAAGCAATACTGCCCCACCGGCTACCTTTGCTATTATCCGCTTTTTTTCTCCTCCCAGGTCTAAAATTGTTTGAAGCAATAGTGGTAAGCCTGTATCTACAAACATATAAGGATTATCCTTCGCCTTTACGGGGTCTATTTTAGATAATGGAAGCATACAGTGTATTAATCCACCTATCTTCTGCAGAGGGTCGTATAAGGTAACTCCTACACAAGAGCCAAGGGAATATGTAACGAGAACATCCTCGGGATTTTTTGATACTTTCATGTCCGATATGTTAACCGTTATTAACACAGTCTATCTCCATAAATTATACGAATTTAAGGCTTGTAATATATAGAGGGCTTCACAATTTTGAACTTATCTTGGTAAGAAGTAATACTTTCTGAGTGT
Source organism: uncultured Nitrospirales bacterium (assembly GCA_964655185.1). Classification (GTDB taxonomy): domain Bacteria; phylum Hydrogenedentota; class Hydrogenedentia; order Hydrogenedentales; family Hydrogenedentaceae; genus Hydrogenedens. The sequence continues at coordinate 7,916 of CAZZMK010000073.1, forward strand.
CCTGTGAATAAATATCCTCCAGACCTTAGTAGTCTATATAACTCAGATATTAGCGAGTTTCTTACATTTACATCGAAGTAAATCATTACATTTCTGCAAAAGATGACATCAAAAGGGCCCCGCATTGGATATGGAGTATTTTTTAAGTTTAGCCTCGCAAATTTTACAATTTGCTTCAATTTGTCATTTACCATGTATATATATTCATCTCCTTCTTTTCTTTTTGTAAAGTACTTTGTAAGTAAATACTTAGGTACATTATCTAATTTGTGATAATAATACTCTCCTTTTTTACAATGTTCTAAGACGCGCGTTGATATATCGGTCGCTAATATTTTAATGTCAATATCTGGTCTTGGTAATGCCTCCAGCGCTACCATGGCGATTGTGTAAGGTTCTTCTCCCGTCGAACAGGCACTTGACCAAATTCTAAATTTCCTCTGCCCTGATTCATACCATTCAATAAGCCTGTCCCTCAAAAAATCAAAATGGTCTGCTTCCCTAAAAAATTGAGTGACATTTGTTGAAATCGCATCTATTAACTTTACTAATTCATTCCCTGTTTTGTCTTTTAACACATATTCATAGTATTCCTTAAAATTATTCATTCCTAATGCCCGCATCCTTTTGGATAATCTCCCAACTACAAGTGCTTTTTTCTGTTCACTTAGGGTAATTCCACTCACATCATAAATTAGTTTTCTAAAATTGTTAAATGTTATATCATCCATATAATTTAGTCTTTTATTTCAAGTATCCAATCATCTCGCCTGATTTTGTACACTTTTAGCACCATCAAGTGCCCTGTGTATGTATTAAATACTATTTTTCTTCCCATTGTTCCACCTGTATCTTCAGAGGCTATGCGTATCCCTTTCTTGCTTAGTATTTCTCTTGCTATTTCCACATTCTTATCCCCTAATGAATCTCTATTATTCCTTAGGAAAGGTGGATGTGCTCCCCCTACAATCTGTGCATACATTGATTCTCGCTTTGCCCCAGCCTTTTCCATCATTTTTATGAGACTTAACACCGCCACATCTCCATATTTTGAGGTCGTTTTATCTTTAGAAGGTGATTTAGGATAAAGATAATGACTCATTCCCCCTATCTTGAGGTTTTCATCCCAAATACATACCGCAACACACGAACCTAATACCGCATATAAATTTAGTGGCGCCTTTGAAAAGTATATATAACCCGGATCCAAATAAAATTGAGGAACTCTATCTAATTCGTTTGCCATCTTTACGGGTAATCTTATTGGGCTTTCGCTTTGCTCAATACCTCTTGTATTTTGCCAATAATGGTATTGGGCTCGAAAGGCTTAATAACATAATTTGTGGCACCTGCTTTAAGTGCTTCCAAAACTCTACTTTTTTCTGCTTCTGTGGTTACCATTATTATCGGCATTGTTTTTCCCATTGCACGAATAGCCTTCAGTGCATCGATACCCAACATATTGGGCATGTTCCAATCCAGAAGGATTATGTCATAATCATTTTCCTGAACTTTTTGAACCGCTTCAGCACCATCTGCTGCTTGGTCTACATCAGTGATATTTGCTCTACTCAAAGCCCCTATGAGTACTTTCCTCATTACAGCAGAATCATCAACTACAAGTGCCTTCATATGACAAGTCCTCTCCTTATCCTTACTCTTTTTGGCTTTCGAATGTTACTCTTAGGACAAATGGACCCAATTCACTATCGAAATTTATCTCCAGCCATACAGTGTTGGTTGGATATTCAACCGAAAAATCTCCTCCCCTAACAACAGTAGGTAAACTTAAATCCAGAGGAGGCTCATCGCCTTTATTCATCCTTGCTTTTGCTCCACCTGCCACTATGTTTACCATCTCCGCTATTGCATCCGATACTGTGTCATCTATAACTTTAATCTCAGTACCTAACAACTTACTTACCATTGCCAGTGCAGTAGAAACGGGAAAAGCCAATGCAACCATTCCTCTTACTCTACCGCTTATACCTATTAAAGCCATAATATCCCTTGGATTAGCAGTTTTGGCTATACCTACTGTTTTCCTCTCTACCTTAGCGTTAAGCATAGTGGAGAATAGGTCATATACACTCTCTATAAAGGGATTTATGTTTTCTACCTTCATCTGCATTCGAAACACTCCTATCAAAATGAACTTATACTGGAAAGTTCACTTGCAGTAAGAACTTTATCAATATCCAGAAGTATAACAACTGTATCCCCAAGTTTTCCCATAGCAAGGATAAAGGCAGTATCAATGTTGGTTCCAAAGGATGGCGCAGGTTCTAATTGGTCTTCGGTTATATCTACAACCTCAGACACCTCATCTACAAGTACTCCCATTGTAACTAATCCGCTCGGTCCATTCACTTGCACGACTATAATACAAGTATGGTCTGTGTCCTGGATAGATTCCATCCCAAACTTCTTCCTCAACTCTATTACAGGGATGACTTTACCACGCAAGTTTATTACACCTCGCACAAAGTCAGGGGTTCGGGGAACAGAAGTTATATTCATTAAACCAATTATTTCTTGAACCTTCAAGATTTGAATGCCATAAGTTTCGTTGCCCAGTTTGAAGGTCAGATATTTACCCTTCAACGAGGTTAAATCTGCCTTACTTGTAGTTTTCTCTTGCTCACTCATAGTTTATCTCCTATCTTAAAGGTTTAGTTTATTCTACACTTTTTACATTACACAAACTGATTCTGCTAATTTTATAATACCTGCAACATCTAATATTAATCCAACCTTGCCATCAGGCATTATAGCACCACCTGCTACACCTGGTACATTTTTTAGCAAATCTCCGAGCGATTTTATCACTATCTGCTGTTGACCTAAAATCTCATCGACTAAAATTCCTACTTGAGTTCCACCTGATTCCACAACTACTACTGTACCGTCAGCATAATTTTCTATTGCATTCGGTATTTCAAACAATTTGGCTAATTTATATAGGTTTATCAGTCTCCCATGGAAATTCAAAACCTCTCCTCTATTGGCTACAGTATGTATGTGTTCTTTATCAGGTCTGAGCGAGATAACTATGGAAAGTGTAGGAATAACATATCTCTCGCTTCCTACCCTGACAACCATCCCATCAATGATAGCCAGCGTAAGCGGTAATCTTATTGTAAATATGGTTCCTTTACCCGGTGTAGAATATATCTCTACCTGACCCCTTAGAGCCTCTATGTTCTTCTTTACAACATCCATCCCCACACCTCTGCCAGATACTTCTGTAACAACCTTCGCAGTAGAAAACCCAGGTTCAAATATCAGGTTCCATATATCCCTATCGGACAATCCCTCTTCATGCTTAATCAAGCCTCTCTCAACCGCCTTTTTAACAATTGCTTCGCGGTCTAAACCCTTACCATCATCTTCAATCTCGATAATAATGTTTCCACCCGCATGATATGCTCTCAAGTATATATTGCCAATAGGTGGTTTCCCTGCTTTTACTCTGTCTTCAGGGTTATCTTCTATCCCATGGTCGATTGCATTACGCACCATATGGACTAATGGGTCTCCAATCCTATCCACCACGGTTTTATCTAACTCAGTATCTTCTCCGCTCATGTGGAATTCAATTAGTTTGCCTGTCTTTTTAGACAAGTCCCTCACCAATCGTGCCATTTTCTGGAAAGTGCTCTTTATCGGTATCATTCTTAATGACATTGCCATTAGTTGTAGTTCGCGCGTTATTTTGTCTAATTGACTTACATGCCTTGCTAATTCACTGTAGATATCTCCCCTAAGTTCTACCTCTCTGACTACCATCGATTCTGCTATTACCAGTTCCCCAATCAAATCAACCAACTGGTCTAATCTATTCGCATCAACCTTTATTGCTTCAGTTACCCCTGCTCCTGGTGCTAATGCCTGAGTCCTTTGCGTTCTAAGTGCCTGTGCTACTTCTTTGGCTTCTACTTCTCCCGATTTTACAAGTATCTCACCTAATTTGGGCGGTTGCGGTGGCTCCTTCTGCTTTTCGAGTGCTTTTACCACATCCTCTTCTCTTGCTAATCCTGCCTCTACCAAAATTTCTCCTACTCGTTTTTCTGGTACTTGCTCCTTCAAAGACAATACATCTTCTAATTTTTTGGAAGATATGACATTGTGCTCTGTAAGTCTCTCCCCTATCTTTTTAGGTTGAGGTGGAGCCTTTTGCTCTTCTAAGGCTCTTTGGAGGGCTTCCTCAGTAATTGCTCCAGATTCGACAAGAATTTCGCCTAACTTTACAGATGATTTGCCTGATTCTACAGGTGGAATATACCCTGAAAACTTTTTCCCACTCAATACAGAATGAATCTTCTCTACAAGGGAATTTGTATCTTCCAATGGTTGTATCGGTTCACCAGTAGCAAGAGATTTTCTCACTCTACTTATACACTCTTTAAGTGCATCTACTGAATTAAACACCACATCAATGGCTTCACCTACAAGCAATAGTTCCTTTTTGCGAGCTTTATCAAGCAGATTTTCTGCCTCGTGAGATATTAACTTTATTTCCTCCAGACCTAAAAATCCAGAAACACCCTTTATTGTATGGAATGCACGAAAAACAGCGTTCAGCGCATCCTCATCCTCGGGGTTAGTTTCTAATGTGAGTAAATGTACATCGCAATTTTCAAGATGTTCCGTTGCCTCTTGTACAAAATCCCGCACCAGTTCTAAATCACCTGTTAATACCTTAGGTTCAAAGTGGATTTTCGGCTTTTCTTCGGTACCTTGAGACTTTGCTAACGAAGCATCCTTTTTACCTTTGAGAAATTCCTCTTTAAGTTCGGATGGAAAAGTAGGAGGCACTCTTCTACCCGAAAGAGCATCAAACTTAGCCTTTAACCAATCCTTTAACGAAAGTATGTTATCGATAAGGTCAGAATCAACCCCTTGCTCTATTCCCTCTTCTGCAAGATGACATAACTCTTGCACGTCGTTTAACCCAAGAACCCCTGCTTCTCCTTTTAGCGTGTGAATTTTCCTCTTCAGTTCTGCCACGGTTTCCCGGTCAATTTCGTTTCCAAGGCTTAGCAATAAAGCCTCTATCTCCTCAAGATTTGAGTCTTGATTCATCAAGAACTGCTGGAAAATCTCCGGGTCCACATTCTCCGGCAACTCATATTTGTGTTCGAATCCCTCTGTCTTAGATTCTATCGATTTTTTGCTTACCAACTCGTCAGGAAATTGAACCTCATTCTCATCCATATTTGCTTCTATCACCTGCTGAAACCCACTCACTGCCTTTGATACAACCTCCAGCGCTTCAGGAGGGTTCGATACCTCCTGAAGCACTATCTTTTCAATTAATTCCGCCGAATTTTCCGCAGCCAAAGATACTTTTTCGAGATTCTTTGATTTTGCCCAGTCACATATATTCAATAGTAATGTATGAATTTGCGCCAATTCCTGTAAGTCACTCGGACCCACAAACACAATCATCTCACTCAACTTATCCAATGTCTGCCGAATATCCTCTGAACTCATGCAAATTTATCTCCTCTGCGTAAACTTTACGCCACTTATTACTAA
>CAZZMK010000074.1:0-2721 GCA_964655185.1 uncultured Nitrospirales bacterium
AGTTAAGGGATTCAAATGAATAAGGTTTGAAGTGCAGTTGGAAGCGACAAATTTTTTTAGACTTATTTTCCCTTTCCGAGTTTTGCTTTTACTGCACTCAGAAGTTTCTCTACTTTTTCGGCGAGTGTATCAATGTTAAATGGTTTTTTGAGGAAGTCGTCAAATCCCATATCTTTTAGTTTATTTATCTCGTTTTCTTCCAATAGTCCCGAGATACCAAGTACTTTAGAATTACGGGTTTCGTGCCTATTTTTAAGTCGTTCACATACTTTTCTGCCATCTACATCTGAGAGGTGAATGTCGATAATTACTAAGTTGGGGTTATGTTCAACGATCATGGCACCTGCATCAAAGCCTGTTGGTGCAGTTAGGACTATATAGTCTTTTCCACCGGGCACTTTTCTTGCGATTATGTCTGGTATTATATCGAGGTAAAATGGGTCATCATCAACTACCAGAATTTTAATTTCATTAGCCTCTAATCTTTCCAAAGGTATACCGTGAGCAATCATAAACTTGCGGAGACTTTCGTAAGGGATGCGTCTGTCACCTCCGGGACCGAGCCTGTATCCTTCAATTTGGCCCATATCAAACCAGCGCGAAACAGTATCAGATGAAACTCCACATATTTCAGCCACCTCTCCCGTTGTAAACACACGCCCTCTCATATTCTTCTCCTTTTTAGTTCTTTTTTTCTTATTTACCTTTAATATAATTATACATTTTTTATTGTAAAATCAATAGATATTTCGTTAAATTTGTCATAGTTAAAAATTATGGGTTAGGTATCGTTAAATATATAGTGATACCTCTTGTAAGGGGTAAAAATTACATTTTCATTGGAGTTTTGATAGAATAGAGTTATGAATCAAAGAAGTATAGTATTAAATAAATTTACTTTGAGAGAAGATTCACCTCTTGTAGCTAAGGATGTTACGCAATCTTATGCTTATAAGGGGAATGTATTTATAATTGGGAATGATGCAGAGTTTGTGAAGGCTGTGGCACATTTTATAGAGGGTTTTGGACATGCTGTACTGATGTGTGATTCTCCAGAGGGGATATTATCTTGCTCTCGGCAGTTAGATTGTGATGTGTTTTTACTCGATTTGAGCATGAAGGCAAGGTCAAGTATAAATTTTGTTTCTTTCATAAGACAAAGGTTTCCGAATAGTAAATTGATTCTGATATATGAGATTGACCAGATAGATATGGCTTTGGAGGGAGTAAAGCAGGGGGCATATTTTTATATACCGAAGAAATGTAATCCAAGTGATATAGCGGAACTGGTACATAAGGCAATTATTGATAAACATAGAGAGAGATTATTTGAATCGAGTTTTGAAAGTATATTGTTTGAGGAGTTGGCGGGTAATAATCCTCGTATGCGGAGGGTAGTAGAGATAATAAGGAAGGTCGCCCCAACTGATAGTACTGTGTTAATTCTGGGTGAAAGTGGAGTTGGCAAAGAAGTGGTAGCACAGATTTTGCACAGGTTAAGCCCAAGGAGAGATAAGCCTTTTATAGCGATAAATTGTGCTGCACTTCCCGAGACTTTGTTAGAAAGTGAATTGTTTGGGCATATTCAAGGGGCTTTTACAGGGGCTGAGAAAGATAAAAGAGGGCTATTTGCGGAGGCTGATGGTGGCACAATATTTTTAGATGAAATTGGTGATATGTCTTTATCGACTCAGGCAAAACTACTGAGAGTGCTCCAAAATGGGGAAATCCGCCCAGTAGGTTCTAATAACATCCAGAAGGTAAATGTGCGTATAATTTCGGCGACTAACAAGGATTTATTGAAAGCAGTAGAGGAAAAAACTTTTAGAGAAGATTTATATTATAGGTTGAATGTTATCCAAATTTGTATACCTCCTCTTAGAGATAGGAAAGAAGCACTGCCTGCTTTAATTCAGCATTTTATAAGTAGATATAATCATAGGTTTGGGAAAAATATTCAAGGGGTAGACGATTCAGCAATGATGGTACTTCGGGCTTACAATTATCCGGGTAATGTTAGGGAACTCGAGAGTATTGTTGCGCACGCAGTAATAATGGCGGATGGTAATTATATATCCCGAAAGGACCTTCCTGAATATGTTTTAACTCACCAAAGTAATTTGCTTGCTTTGCCGTCTAATGATACTGATGGTATTCTTTCGTTGGCAGAATTGGAAGCAAGGCATATTAAAAAGGTGTTAGAGAAGTTTAATTATAATCAGACGGAAACAGCAAAGGCTTTGGGTATATCTCGTTCAACACTATGGCGGAAAATTAAGCAATACAAAATTGCTGTACCGGAATCATAAGAAGGTAAAATTATAGTCTATTTGGGGTTACATCAAATTTCTTCCAGTTGAACTGATAGAAATACTGGCGTGGAGTACTCCTTTTTGCTTTCTGATAGTGTTGCAAAGATTCTGAATCTGTTGTGCTCTACCTCTTACAAGTACGGTTTCTGCACAAAGTGAATGGTCTAAGTGTATGTGGGTTGTGGTCAGGATTACAGACAAAAATTTATGTTGAATATCCAGTAGTTTATCGTTAAGTTTTGGATAATGATGGTTATATACAAATGTAATTGTGCCGATGGCCTCTTCATTTTCTTCCCACTGCTTTTCGACAAGTTTATCCCTGACCAAATCGCGGATAAATTCTGAGCGGTTTGCGTAGCCTTCTTCTTTTACCAGTGCTTGCATTTTTTCCCAAAGGGGTTTTTCA
>CAZZMK010000075.1:0-5777 GCA_964655185.1 uncultured Nitrospirales bacterium
TGAGGAAATTAAAAAACACTTGATTTTATCCGATGATCTTTATAATGAATATTCGTTATATTAAAAAATTAGATTTGTTTAACTTCATTATATAATTTATATTTATGAAACTAAACCCCTAATCATATTCATTCTACGGCAGATGGCCCTCGTATATATTCCTATGCCATATTTAATTTGTATTTTATATTGTTTTTTGATTGTGAGATGGAATTAGTTTTATGGGAAAGTTACTACGAATATGATTTCTTAATGATTTCTAATTGTTTTTGGATTTTGGCTTCTGCCCGCTCGGTTTCGGCTACTGGGTCGCAGATTGAGTAGAGGTAATCTTTAAGTTCGTGATAGATTGAAGGTGCGTTAGATTCGTCGGTGAATAGGTTGTTGAGTTCGTGAGGGTCTTCATGGAGGTTGAACAATTGATGTGGTGCGTCTGAGTTCCATATTAGTTTCCATTCGCCTTTTCTCACCATAAATGCACTTCCGCGTGTTCCGTGTCCGTGGTATTCGGTAAATACGAATCGGTTTGGACCTTGGTATTGGATATCTTGTAATGGTTCACCGTGCCAGTATGAAGGTCTTTCTACACCAACTGCTTTGAATAGTGAAGCCTGCAAATCGTGTAAGGTGACCGGTGCGTATACTCGTTTGCCCTTTTCGAAGCCAGGTCCCATTGCTATCATTGGGACTCTGCTTGCATCTTCCAATAATGAACATTTCCACCACATACCGAATTTACCGAGCATTTCTCCGTGGTCTGATGTAGAGATTACTACTGTATTTTCTATTAACCCAGTTTTTTCAAGTGTATCCAGAAGTTTTCCTATTAATTGGTCAACTAAAGTTACGCAGGCATAATATCCCTGTCTTAAACCTATAATGTCTCGGGTTGAGTAAGTATCAGTTTTGAAGTGAGCCCGTAGGTCTGCAGAATATGGGTGATGGGCTGTAGGTTGCTCTACACCGTATCTTGGCAGGTCACCTTTTCCGTTGTAGAGTTCCCAGAGTTCCGGAGGTGCGTATAATGGGAAATGCGGTACTAATATATTCACTGCCATTACAAAAGGCTGGCTCAAACTGACACCTTTTTGTTTAAGCCAGTCTATTGCTGAGTCTATTATTATCTGGTCATTGTAATGCGCATCAGAACGTGGACCCCATTTCGTTTCTCTTTTTTCTATGTTTTCTCTAATTGCGAGTGGCTTTCTTGAAATATATGTATCACCTGGCTTGTCCCTGTTCCATCCGCGTATAACCTCTTTGAAGTTCATTTCCTCTATGTTTTTGTATACATCTGCTTTGCCTATATGAACGCTATACACCCCCTGTTTAGCGAGCACTTCACCGTAACCAGGAAATTCATCGAGTAAAAGAGTACTATTGCTATAGCACTGATTTTCGTGAGGATATAACCCGCTCATAAAGGCACTTCTGCTGGGCAGGCACAATGGCGAAGGACAGTATGCATTTTCGAATACCACACCATTTTTAGCCATTCTTTCCATATTAGGTGTTTGGACAAACGGGTGTCCATACACTGATGAATACATCGGGTTGTGCTCATCGGACATAATCACAATTACATTCGTTTTCCCTTGAGTATTAGTGTTGGCAATCCCATTGTGATTGAGTAAGGAATAACAAGTAGTAGCGAGTATGCCTTTCAGGAAATCTCTTCTTCTCATAGTCTGTCCCTCCTATTAATAATGATTATGTGTAAGTTTGAAACAGATACATTATAAAACTATAATAAATCTCTACTTTGCTGTTAAAAGAAATTAACTCAATATTGATTGGATTTTTTAATGTTAGCCCGAGTTCAATCTGCTTTTATTTTAGGTATAGAGGCTTTCCCTCTCACTGTTGAGGTGGATATCACAGGGGGTAAGAATGAGACAGAGGTAGTCGGATTAGCAGACACCGCAGTTAAGGAGAGCAGAGAAAGGATTACTACAGCACTTCGTAATTCTGGGTTCTTATTCCCGAGGGGTCGCGTAGTTGTAAACCTTGCTCCTGCGGATGTGAAGAAAGAAGGAAGTTATTTAGACCTGACCATCGCTATGGGAATACTCCTTGCAGGTGGTTTGGTCTCGCCTAAGGTTGATATTAGTAAGATTATGATAGCAGGAGAACTGGCGTTAGACGGTTCCATAAGACATGTACCCGGCACCCTTGCTATGGCTATACTTGCAAGAAAAACAGGCATTTCAAGTTTGATTGTGCCGAATCGTAATGCAGAAGAAGCGGGGTTAGTCCATGATATTGATGTGATACCTGTTGCTACACTTAACGATGCGGTAAATTACCTCGTAGAACCTGATAAATTTACTCCATATAAGACTAATTATTACGAGGCGTTTAATAAAGACACTCAGCCTGTGCTGGATTTTGAAGATGTAAAGGGACAGGCTCATGTTAAGCGTGCTCTGACCATATCTGCAGGAGGTGGACATAATGTTTTGATGATAGGTCCGCCAGGAACTGGTAAGACAATGCTTGCTTCGAGGCTTCCTGGCATTCTGCCGGAAATGAGTTTCGAAGAGGCTCTTGAGACTACTCAAATTTATAGTGTAGTCTCTCACAGGGGACAAAATAATGGTTTAATTCGCAACAGACCTTTCAGGTCGCCACATCATACTACCTCTACGGTGGCTATGGTTGGTGGCGGGGTAAATTTTCAGCCAGGCGAGGTGAGTCTTGCACATAACGGCGTATTGTTTCTGGATGAACTTCCTGAGTTCAGCAGGGCAACACTTGAAGTGCTTCGCCAACCTCTTGAAGAGGGCTTCGTGCACATTAGGAGGGCAAGTTATGCGGTTACGTTGCCGAGTAGATTTATATTAGTTTCCGCTATGAATCCGTGCCCCTGTGGATGTCGGACGGACCCAAAAAAGACCTGCAGATGCTCTCAAGGTGAGATACAGAGGTATCTGAATAAGATTTCAGGACCATTGCTTGACCGTATCGACTTACACATAGAAGTGCCCTCCCTCTCTTTTGATGACCTAACCCGTGAAACAGCCCCAGGTCCCAATAGTGCAACAATTCGCAGTTGGGTGCAGGAAGCGAGAAATAGGCAGATTCATAGATATGGCAAAACTACTGTGCTAAACGCATATCTTGATAGCAAACAATTGAAAAAATACTGTAAGTTGTCGGAAGATGCCAAAAAATTACTACTGATGGCCATTGAGAGGTTAGGATTAAGTGCAAGAGCGCACGATAAGATATTAAAGGTAGCACGGACCATAGCGGATTTAGAAAACTCGGATAGCATTCTTGATACACACATAGCAGAGGCTGTTCAGTATCGCTCTGTTGATTTTCGAAATTTGTAATAATATCTATAAATCATAGCGAGGAGAGAGAAAGATGAGGGGAACCCCGAAATTATCAGTATTATTCTTATGCGCTTTTCTTATTATTGTTACAGTGGAGGGATTAACTATGTCTAATGGTGATGAGGTAGTTATAGAAAATAAGTATTACAGGATGGCGATTGATTCCGCTTCGGGTAAAATTAAGTCCTTTACGAGGAATGGCGAGGAGTTTATCTATTCACCTGAAGAACAAAGGGAGTTGTTCAAGATTCGTCTAAGAGATGAAAGTGGTATCCAAATGGATTTAAGTTCAAACTCTGCCGAGTCTATAAAAGTTGAAAGCGAGAAATTGAATGACAAGACTATGATTAATATGGAGTTCTCGAAATTACAAGGGTTGCCTCTCTCCGTTACAGTACAGGTTATTTGCCCCACAGAGGATGCCCTTACCTATTGGCGGTTTAAAGTGATTAATGAGACTGGGAAGTGGTTGGAGCATATCGATTTCAGTGTCGTAGTGCCTGATGAACTCCCTGCAAAAGGTGGCGATGCGTTACTTTTCTGGCCTGGGAGCGAAGGGACCATTGTGGAAGATGTGAATTTAAGGGAGAAGTTCTGGTTTAAGTGGCAACCGATTGAGCATCCTGCTATGGGATGGATTGGGCTATATCCGGGACCTGCCCAGATGCAGTTCATGGCATATTATACTCCGCGAGCGGGTCTATATTTCTCCGCTCACGACCCGTATGGTAATCCTAAGGGAATTGAGTTTCATCCACATTCCGGCGGTGGTATATATCTTGATTTTAGGCTATTTACCGGACCTGTTTGTGAGCGGGAATTTGAATTACCTTACGATATGGTGCTTGGCACATTTGAAGGTGACTGGCACGATGCAGGTGAGATATATAGGAAATGGTGGGAAGGGGCAGATTTGTATAAACCGCCAAAGTTAAAGCATAACCCAAATATTCCTGAGTGGTACTTTGAATCGCCCATAGTAGTGATGTACCCGATTAAGGGTACGAGAGACCTCGGTGTGGAGATGACCCCCAATCCTGAATATTACCCATATACCAATGCTTTGCCGATTATACAGAAACTTTCTGAACAGTTAGAATCGCCCATTCTGGTATTACTTATGCACTGGGAGGGTTCAGCCCCTTGGGCTCCTCCTTATGTTTGGCCTCCTTACGGCGATTTTGAAGACTTCTGCAAGTTCAGAGATGAACTACATAAGTCGGGAAACCTGCTTGGGCTATATGCAAGTGGAGTGGCTTATACCATAAAGAGCAATACTGACCCTTCATATGATATGAGCAAAGAGTTTGAGGAAAAGCGGGTTATTCAATATGTTACTTATGCTCCAGATGGCAAGCCTGCGGAAAATGGGGTTTGTGCAGGACCACATGCACAGCGGATAGGCTATGACCTGTGCCCTTCTAACGAATGGGTGAAAGAGGTTGTGGTAAATGAGATAAAGAAAATTTTGGGTAATGGAGTGGATTATTTGCAATTTTTTGACCAGAATTTAGGTGGAGCCTGTTACAGATGTTATGCAAAGCATCACGGACATCCACCGGGTCCCGGAAGGTGGCAAACGGAAGTTATGAAGGACCTGTATAGGCGAATTCTGGAAGAGATATCAAGTAAAGACTCGAAGATGTTGATAGGGTGTGAAGCAAACCCAGCGGATGTCTTTATTCCTTATCTATTGTTTAATGACAGCAGAAACTACCTCGCTTTTGCTATGGGTAAGCCAGTGCCTGCTTATGGCTACGTTTATCACGAGTATGTGAACAATTTTATGGGCAACCAGAATGGAACCTGGTTTTTTATTGACGAGGAAAAGTGCCCCTATAATTTGCTCGTCCGTATTGCTGTGTCATTTGTTCAAGGGGATATGCTCAGCCTGAATTTGAGGCAAGGCGGAAAAATAGCCTGGGAATGGAGTTCCGCTCCGTGGGATAAAGGACCTAATGAAGAGGAAGTAATAACTCTGGTGAGGAATTTGAATAACTGGAGAAGAGGATTAGGTAAGAATTACCTTGTTTTCGGGAGGATGGAAATGCCCCTTTCCTATACCGGTGATAAACTTATTCCATTATACACTCCAAGGGGGGATGTGATACATGTAAGGTCGGTTTTTGCTTGCCAGTGGCGTTACGAATCAACTACTGCTTTGTTTTTTGTAAATTACCTACCATATGAACAAAAAGTCTACATTAGCCCGAGTGAAGAAGTCAGAAGTAAAATTAAGGTATATAACTCGCCTAAATCGGATATAAACGACTACTCCAGATTAACAGTGAACCTGAACGGAAGTTCAGAGATAGTTATACCTCCATTGAGTGCGGTAATGTTAGAATGGTAAGTAAATTATTACCAAGAGTATTAATATCACAAAAATTTGGTTAAATGTTTAATTGTTAGACACTAAGCAATTAAATATTTAGT
>CAZZMK010000076.1:0-6186 GCA_964655185.1 uncultured Nitrospirales bacterium
ATATACACTCCATATAGCCTGTCTTTTCGCATACCCATATAGGAAGAGGAGTTCCCCAAAACCTCTCTCTTGACAGTGCCCAGTCTACATTATTCTCAAGGAAATTTCCAAACCTCCCATCCCTAATATGCTCGGGTTGCCAAAATATCTTGCTGTTATTCTTTAGGAATTCCTCAATAAACGCTGAAGTACGAATAAACCAACTTTGCCTTGCATATTGAATTAAAGGCTCATCTTCTGCCCGTGGACAGAAAGGATAAGCATGTCTAAATTGCTCTTGCTTCAACAATAAACCTTTTTCCTTCAAAATCCTGATAATTGCTTTGTCAGCATCTTTACAGAACTTACCTGCTATAGCTTCACCTGTATAAGGGTCTTTATCAGTAACTCTCTCATCAAAAGTACCATCTGGTTTTACAAAACACAGAAAACCAACCCCTTTCTCCTTGCACACCTTATAGTCATCTTCACCAAACGCAGGGGCTATGTGAACAAGTCCTGTTCCCGTCTCGATATCTACAAAATCACCTTCAATTACAATCCAATGTTTATCAGAGACCCCCTCACCTTCTATTTTCTGCGGTATGTCGTATTTGAATAAAGGCTCGTAACTCAAACCTACCAGTTCTTTCCCTTTTAATACCTTTTCAATCTTAATAGAATCACCAAGAACTGATTTGGCAACTCCTCCTGCTACTATCAACCATTCAGTCTTCTCATCCTTGTCAATCCTTGCTAAAACATACTCTATTTCAGGTCCCACACAAACTGCACAATTACTCAACAAAGTCCAAGGGGTGGTAGTCCAGATTAATAAACTCGCATGTGAATCAGGTGGTAAGCCGAGGCGGTTCTTACTTTCTGCGGTCAGAGGAAACCTCACAGTAACTGCAGGGTCATCTACCTCCCTATACCCTTCACCAACTTCTCCTGCCGATAATGCAGTGCCACCTTGTGGCCACCACCATACAACTTTATACCCTCTATAAAGTAATCCTCTATCAAATAACTGCTTTAGTGCCCACCAGACACTTTCTACATACGACTTGTGATATGTTACATACGCTTGCTCAAGGTCTACCCAGAAGCCAATTCGTTCCGTCATTTCCTCCCATTCTTTCTGATATTTAAATACCGATTCAATACAAGCCTTATTAAATGACTCTATTCCATAATTTTCGATAGCGGATTTACCTCCTTCAAATATACCCAAAGTTTTTGCTACTTCTATCTCTACTGGAAGCCCATGAGTATCCCAACCGGCCTTCCTCTCACAATAATAGCCATCCATTGTTTTATATCTTGGGAATATATCTTTTATCGTGCGGGTGAGACAATGCCCTGGGTGAGGTAACCCATTTGCAGTAGGCGGTCCCTCATAAAATACAAACTTAGGAGCATTCTTTCTTTGCTCAAGACTACGTTTATAAATATTCTTTTCTTTCCAAAACTTCAAAATTTCTTTTTCTGCTTGCGAAAAGTTAAACTGAGAAGATGGCACAACTGATTCAAAAACTTGCTTTTTCATTCTCAAACTCCTGAGTTTAAAAATAAAGGAAGAAACTCTTACAACTCTTTATGTTAACACTCGGGGAAGTGAATTTATGATACCAAAAAAAATGCCTTAATATCCATAAGATTTTCTGAACTAATGCCGATTTTGATATTCCTGATACAACCTAAACATCTCTTCAGGAATACGTTTCCTATATTCTTCCACTTCCTTGATTAATTCGGGATTCAAAAATAATGCAGTTTCGAGATAACATATAGCGGGCTTCCACAATTTATTAGCAATAAAATATTTTGCTTCTTTCAGATAAGTTTTACTTAACTCCTTCTTTACAGATTCTTTATTGTAATATTGGTATCCGCAAAGATTATATTCCTTAAAAATCGGAAAAATTTCTTTTTTTACTATAATAGGGTCGATAAAATCTATACGAGTTCCCCATAAATCTGTCCAATACAATTTGCCATCGTATCCTGCACATAATGCAAACCATCCCAAATTTTTCCACCTTGCTATATTATGCCATTTCTCATTTTGTTTGATTGGAGCCAAAGTAAGTCCTACATATATTACACCAAAAAGTAAAATTGTACCTTTAACTAAAAATGCATTTCCTTTGTTGGCAGATACGTTAAACTCCGACTTAGACTTTCTATTATTCACATAAACCCTAAATAGACCTAATAAACCACACCAAAATAAGGTACTTGTAGTTATGTATCTGGAAGATAAGGCGAGTCCTACCCCCAATCCTGCTCTACCGTAAGTAATCACTAGTCCACTAAATAAAGAAAATAAACTCACAGATAACCAAAACAATATTCTTTTAGTTTCTGCTTCAGATTTAACTTCTTCATTACAATCATTTTTTAATATAAGTAAATACGATAAATAGAGTAGAACAAAGAAACTTAGTAAGCCCAAAATTCCAAATAAATACGCGAACCATTTAGGATTTAATGTTTCCGAACCGTGCCACGGAGGAGTAGTAAAAAATCCATTTAATGTGCCTCCAATGAAGAGCAAAAAGTAGGATATATAATCCCTAAAACCAGCGTTTCTGCCTACTTCTGAAATTCCTGGCTTACTATACCCTTGGAAATATAAAATTACCACAAGTGTCCCAAACAAAATCCACATAATTAGAGGGAATAAATTCCTATTTTTATCTTTCAGAAATTTATAAATAATTAATATCATTGGAGAAATCCATACGAGCAGTCCACTTGCGTAAGAAAAAGTAGATATAACTCCCAAAAGTATCGCTAAATAAAATGCAGGACTATTCAACTCATATCTCGATAGCAAATAAAAACTCCCTACAGCAGATACATTGCACATATATACCATCAATTGTAGTCCCCAAACCCAATTCTCCATTTGAGTCCAACTAAAAAGAAGCAAGGAGAAAGATATGATTATCAAAAAACCAGTTATGTCAATTGCATTTTCATTGTTTAATTTAGGGCTTCTTCTTATCTGGCTAATAAAGACAAGATATATAAGACAATTCATAAAAACACTCGAATATAGAAGAACTAATTCATTCCAATGAGTAATCAAAGCAAGTAAGAGTGTAAAAATTCGCGGAAACATTGGCCTATGGTCATTTTGAAAAAACAATAAATCCGATAAATTCAAAGAGCCACTTATTAATTTCTGATAGAGTGACACATATAGTATCTCATCCCAGTAAGGAAACCTGTAACCATACTTATAAATTAAGAATATAAGCACTAAAAAAGGTATACAAGATAGAAAACAGGTTAATAAAACCAACTTTTTCTTTATAAATATCATTTTAGCCTCCTATTCAAACATTTTTATCACCCGAGATCTTGCTCAATTCTACTACAATGAGAACCTATGTTTGCACTATTTTTATACTGTTTGGTATTATTACTTATGGAGACAAAACATTAAAACTGAGTACTTGGAGGTTCTCTAGGGATGAATGTGAACATCACAGGCAAACATATGGAAATGTCCGATGCACTTAGGTCGTACATAGAAAATTGCTTAAAAAAACTTGAGCATTATTTTGACAAAATAGTAGATGCAAATGTAGTGTTAGCAGTAGAGAAGCACCGTCACATATGTGAAATAAACTTAAATGTAAATGGCTTCAGAATCCATGCTAAAGAATCCTCGCCAGACATGTATGCTTCTGTTGACACAGTTATAGATAAGTTAGAAAAACAGATAAAGAAATTCAAAGACAAACTAAAAAACCATAAACCAAGACACAGGAACGAAACCAAATCATACAAACATTTAATAATAGAACTTAAAGAAGAAGAAGAAAAAGAGGAGAAAGAAATAGAGCCTAAAGAAGAGCCTTCAATTGTTCCTCACGAAATCATTCATAGAGAACATATCACATTAAAGCCGATGACTGTAGAAGAGGCTCTAATGCAAATTCAACTCATGGAAGAACCTTTCCTCGTTTTTATAAATGCAGAAACATCTCAAGTCAATGTAATTTATCCTCGAGGTGATAATACATTTGGCTTGATAGAACCACAATTTTAGTAGGTTCTTCATCCAAAAAAGGCTACAGAGTAAATGTCAGAGTCTAGATGGGAAGAGTGCCTTAATGAGAGCCGGATAAAAAAAATCTCTTCGCTTCCAGTTTCATCCCTTTTCAAAGACCCTATCCAAAAAGAACTTGGGCTTAAGATAATTGCAGGTTTTCAGGGTATCAACAGAAACATATATACCGCAGATATTAACAGACCAGGACTAGCGTTAACAGGGTATCTCGAGTATTTTGCTAACGACCGAATTCAGGTTTTGGGTAATACTGAAATTCACTATTTAGAAAAACTAACCCCCTCTGAAATAGAAGCCAGGTTAATAGCCATATTTTCCTTCGAGATACCTGCTTTTCTTTTATCTCGGGGTCTTACCCCACCCCAAGTATTCCTTGATATTTGCAATAGGCATGGCGTACCGGTCATACAATCGGTTCTCAGCACAGACCAAGTAATTAGCAGAGTAATACTTTATCTCGCAGAGCAATTTTCTCCTAGTACTGAGGTTCACGGAACAGCAGTAGATTGTTTCGGGGTAGGTGTACTAATTGTAGGGAAATCAGGTATAGGAAAAAGCGAAACTGCCCTCGAACTTGTAGAAAGGGGGCATAGATTTGTAGGAGATGATGTTATAGTTTTGAGAAGAGCCATTGAAGAAGCAGTTATTATGGAGCCATTTCCTACTCTTGAACACTATATGCATCTTAGAGGTATCAATATTATAGATATCCTTGCAGTTTATGGAGCGGGACATATTCGTAGGCGAAAACAACTTGGATTAATAGTTGAACTTGTTGAGTTTGGTGGAAAAGCCAAGGACGAAACAGACCAAAGTATATTTTTTGACGAATGGAAAGAAAAAGAAGTCTTAGGAGTTAAGGTCCCATATCTTGTAATACCAGTAGGACCTGGGAGGAATATTGCAGTATTAGTAGAATCAGCCGCATTAAAGTGCAGACTAAAAGAGTTAGGTATAGATATTGATAAAGAATTTGAAGAAAAATCTATAAAAAAGATTCAAAATAGGGAGGATTAATAAAATATGGGAACTACAAAAAAAATGAATCTAATATTTGCTTTACATTCTCACCAACCCGTTGGTAATTTTGATTTTGTTTTCAAGGAAGCATACCAAAAGGCATATTTACCTTTTCTCCAAGTGCTAAGCGATTATCCTGAAATAAAAATTACCCTGCATATTTCAGGACCTATCTGGGATTGGCTTGATGAAAACCACCCAGAATTCTACGACTTGGTAAAAAAATTAATCGCAAAAGGGCAAATTGAACTAATGGGAGGGGGCTACTACGAACCTTTGCTTTGCGCTATTCCAGAAGATGATGCAATCGCCCAGATTGAATATATGAACAACTTTATGAAAGAAAAATTCGGTGTTGTTCCAAAAGGAATATGGATTACAGAAAGAGTATGGGAACCATATTACCCCAAAATACTCTCCTCAGCAGGAATAGAATATACAGCAGTAGATGATACCCACTTCTTGTCTGCAGGTCTTGATAAAAATCAACTATATGGATATTACCTAACTGAGCACGAAGGCTACACCATAAAAATCTTTCCTATCCTACAGAAATTAAGATATACCATTCCTTTCCACCCAGTTGAAGAAACTTTAGAATACTTAAAAGAAATTCACTTCAAATACGGTAGAAACTGTGCGGTATTCCACGACGACGGTGAGAAATTTGGAATATGGCCCGGTACTTATCATAGCGTTTACGAAGAGGAATGGATAAACAAATTCTTTGAAGCCGTAATTAAAGAATCGTCTTGGTTGACTACATCTACCTATTCAGAATACATATCTTCAAATCAACCATTAGGTAGAGTTTATCTTCCTTGTGCTTCATATCACGAAATGATGGAGTGGGTTTTACCCGTAGACTCACAAAAAAAATATTTAAAACTGAAAAAAGAATTTCAAAAAAAAACTGAACTATGGGAGAGCGTATCAAATTTCTTTAGAGGGGGATTTTGGCGAGGTTTTCTAACGAAATACCCTGAGAGTAATAATATGCAGAAAAGAATGATGAAAGTAAGTAAAAGATTAAAACAACTATCCTCAAAAAAAGTCAATCTGCCTTTGCTAAAACACGGCAACAGGCACCTACTGCAGGA
>CAZZMK010000077.1:0-3010 GCA_964655185.1 uncultured Nitrospirales bacterium
GATGTATTCTACTACTAAGTTGAAGTATTGGGTGGAGTTTGATGAATCTGTGCTTGGAATTTATGAGGGTGGAGTTGTGGAGTATCTTGGAGTTCCTGTGGGTAAAATTGAGGAAATTAAAGTAAGTAGGGCAGGCAAACCCCTTGTGATATTCAGTATTGATTCAAAGAAGGTTGTCTTAAGGCAGGGGGTTGAGGCAAGTCTCGTGATATATAGCCTTGCGGCGGGGACTATGGCTATATCACTTCGTGGCGGTGACCCAGATGCACCTGAACTTCCACCGGGAAGCAAGATACCTGCAAGGAGGTCGACTATTTCCGCAGTTAGTACTAGAATAGAGGAACTGATGGATGATTTAAAAAATATATTAGATACAGTGAAGACAGGTCTTGAAGGGATGGAACCGGGTAAACTTACAAAATTGATAGATGAGATTGAAAGCACGGTTAACGAGGCTAAGAAGTTGTTAGGAGAGGCTAAGACAACATTTGAAAGACTGAATACCACTATTGAGGATGTTAAGCCACAGTTAACGAAGGTTATGGAGAGAGGCTCAGAGGTGTTGGATGAAATTAAGAAACTCTCAAATAATACTACTCAATTAGTTGCTTCAGCCAAATCTAAAATGGAAAAGTTAGAGATAGATAGGATACAAAAAAATATTAACAATTCTGTGGATAAAATTGGGAAACTCGCAGAGGAGTTAACAGAACTTTCTACTCAGGCTTCTTATAAAGCGGATAATTTGGAGTATTCACTTCAAAATACATTAAGAGAAGTTAGGGAACTTTTAATTTCTACAAGGGAATTAGTTGAGTCACTGAAACAAAATCCTTCAAGTATCATAAGAGGGAAATCTTATCCAAAAGGAGAAAGATAAGGTATGTTAGAAAGGATTGTAATTTTGTGGATAATAGGGTTATTAGAAGTTTTGGTTTCTGGGTGTCTTACCCCTGTGAAGACAAATATGGTTCAAAAAATTTATATAGACCCGCAAATTTCTGTTGAGAGAGGAAATACAACAGGCTATGTAGTTGCTTTAAGAGAAGTTGAGTGTTCAAAAGCCATAGGTAACTACATTACCTATTTGAAGAATGGAAACTCATTGTATATTGATGAACGAAACCAATGGGCTGAGCATCCATCAGAAGTAATTTTTCGCATTGTGTATCTAACGCTGAAGAATACTAATAGGTTCGTTGATGTGGCAGATGCAATAGAGGTTAAGAATCCAGATTTAATTGCACTTGTAAAGTTAGATAAGTTTTTTATTGTGGATGCTTTAGATAGGAAAGAAGTTGTTTTCTCTGCGGAATTTAAACTAAGGGATACCCATTCGGGGAAACTTGTTGTTGAGAAGCGATTTGAGATATCAAAGCCTGTTGATAGTAATTCAGATTATGTTAACACTATGCATCAAGTCTTGTTTGAATTTTCTAAACAGTTAGCCTTATTGGTGAATAGCAGTTCACTCCAAAATGCTAAGGAAGCCAAGGAGGAATAAATTTTTAGATTTACTTTGTTATAGGATTTATATTGGAGATTAGATGATGTTAATATATTTGAAGAATACACTTAATGTTTATTTACAGATGTCCCCTTATTTATTATTGGGATTTTTCATTGCGGGTATTCTAAGTAAGTTGATTCCACAAAGGTGGGTTCAGAGGCATCTCGCGGGTGATGGATATTCGCCTATATTAAAAAGTGCTATATTAGGTGTACCACTCCCCTTGTGTTCTTGTGGTGTAATACCAGTTATGGCTTCATTGAGAAAACAAGGCGCGAATGTTTCTGCAATGCTTTCTTTCCTTTTATCAACTCCCCAAACTGGTGTTGACTCAATTTTAGCTACTTATGCTTTATTGGGTTTACCGTTTGCAATATATAGACCAGTGATTGCCTTTGTTACTGCCATAATAGGTGGAACAGTATATTATCTATTGTTGAAATTAAAGAAGGAGGAGGGACCGAGTAAAATAGAGAGCGATTTGTCGGATTCTTCTAATGCAGAAGACGTAAATGGTAGAGGAAATGGTTTTGAATGGAGATCTTTTCTATTCGATACTTTTAGTTATGGTTTTATAATTCTTCCTAAAGAGATATTAAAGCCTCTATTATTTGGTATCGTTATTGCAGGACTTGTTACGACATTTTTCCCGCCGGGAATCATAGGACAGTTTTTATCGCATAGTAGTCTTCAAATTCTTTTTGCGATACTAATAGGAATACCGATATATGTTTGTGCTACGGCATCTATACCTGTTGCGTTGAGTTTGATTCACCTTGGGGTTACTCCTGGTGCTGGGCTTGCTTTTCTTATATCAGGCCCAGCCACTAATATTGCTACTATTGGAGTAGTTAAGAAGTTCCTCGGAATAAGAGCACTGGTTGTTTATGTGGGAACGATGATAATATCAGCTTTCTTTTTTGGCTTTACCTTTGATTATCTTTTAAGTCTATTTCCAAACGCAGGAATTTTTAATTTTAATTTTTCACATAGTGGACACACAGATGATTTAGGTTATATACATATTGGTTCATCAATAATACTTACTATTGTTTTTATGCTTAGTTTAAGTAAGAGGAGGTTGGGAAATGTTTTGAACGCAAGCAGAGGTTCCAAGAGAGAAACTTTAGAATTCTTGGTGGAGGGTATGTCATGTGAACATTGTGTTGAGCGGGTGAAGCAGATATTAAAGTCTATTCCAGGTGTTGAAGATGTAGAAGTTGTGCTTAGTTCTCAAAAGGCGATTATATATGGTTTACCATCGGTTGAGGAAGTTTCATCAAAGTTAGAGAAAGAAGGCTATAAAGCATTATTTCCTAAGCCTAATTTTTCTGCTCCTGCTGAAAGTTCTTCCGGATGCTCTTGTTGTAGTTAAGAGGAATGTCTTATTTCAATTCTAATATTTTGTCTTTTACTTCGTTAAGGAGGTTTTTAACTCCTACATTGAAACTTTCTTTAATCTTTTCATTAAGCATATTTTCTGTTAGGTCCTTATTTATT
>CAZZMK010000078.1:0-3419 GCA_964655185.1 uncultured Nitrospirales bacterium
CTCATTAGCATCAGGAAAGTACTTACTTAATATAGAATTTACAATTAGTTCAAGGTCAGAATTCATAAAAAACAAATCTCATTAAATCTAAAATAATTGCCACATTAAAAACTTGCCCACTTGCTCTGCAGTTCTAACTAAATTACTATAACAATTCTTCAAAAGTTCTTCTCTGGAAAATTCTCCTGCAGAGACTGGAAAAACAACCACATTTTTACTTCTACTTATAACTTCCCACCCCTTACCAAGCCTGCCAACTAAAACTATTATTTTCTTTTCATAACTACTTGCAAATCTTACCACCTCACTTACAAGTTTACCAAAAGATGTTTGATAGTCTAATTGCCCTTCACCGGTTATTACCAAATCAGCATTAAGAATTCTTTTATCAAGGTTGGCAATTTTCCTAATCCACTCAAAGCCCGAAATAAACCTTCCCCCAGCGAAAGCGAACAAGGCCCCTCCCATTCCCCCTGCTGAGCCACTCCCAGGCTGACCTTGAACATCCACACCCAAATCTTTTTTTATTACCCTTGCAAAATTTCTCAAAGCCCTATCTACCTTAGGGCAAAGTTCTTTAGCAAGTCCTTTTTGAGGACCATACACAAGAGTAGCCCCTGACTTTCCATAGTATGGATTTTTCACATCTGAGGCTATAAGAATTGATACATTCTGTAATAGGCTTTTCCCTGGTGGAGGAACAATCTTTTTAACTCGCAAAAGATTCAAAGGTCCCCAACCTACCTCCTCCCCTCTATCATCAAGTAACTTATAACCGAGAGCCTGAGCAATTCCCGCTCCACCATCATTCACCCCAGAACCGCCCAAACCTATTACTATCTCTTTTGCACCTTTCTTCACTGCTTTCATAATAGCCTCACCCACTCCGTAACTTGTGAACTTCTCCGGCTTCCGCTCCTGAGGTGGCACAAGATGTAGTCCTACAATCCTTGCAGTTTCTATCACAGCAAGTCTCTTATCAGGACACCAACCGTAGGCTACTTTTCTTCGCTTCCAAGCCAAATCAGTAACCTTTACATTTGTTTTCCTTAAATTCATATATTGGAATACAGAATCTAAAAAACCTTCTCCTCCATCAGAAAGGGGGTATGACTCTACCTCTATGGCAATATTAACTTTTCTCAACCCCCTGCTTATTGCTTTTGCAACATTTATGGAATCCAATGACTCTTTGAAAGAATCTGGTAAAACTAATATTTTCAATTTTCCATCTCCCAAATACATCAGGATATGATTTTGATATCTTGTTTTTTATATAATTTCCCCAATTTTATCAACTCCAGGATAACAATCTAAAGTAAAAGAAGCACCTATGGTAGAAAAAATCTATATCACAGAAGAAGGGTTAAATAAGTTAAAGGAAGAACTAAACGAATTATATAGGAAGAAAACTAAACTTGCAGAAGTAATAGAATATGCCCGCTCATTAGGTGATTTGAGTGAAAATGCAGAATACCAGACCGCGAAAGAAGAACAAGCAGTCTTAATGGCTAAAATAAGAGACTTGGAAGATAAAATTGCAAGGGCAGTAATTCTCAGAAAAGAAGATATTAATACCTCCCAAGTAAGCATAGGTACTAAAGTTCGTGTGTTTAACAAAAAATTAAATAAAGAACAAATATTTATATTGGTGAGTGATGCTGAATCAGACCTGAGTTCAGGTAAACTATCCACTAAGTCTCCCGTCGGCAGAGCACTTTTGGGCAGAAAACCCGGGGAAGAGGTAGAGGTTCAGGTACCCGCAGGTAAAGTGATATACAAAATTTTGGAAATCATGCCCTTAGAATAAAATTGCAAGACATTTTTAGAAAAGATATAACGAGAAATAACCATAGAGGTATAACACCATGCCAAGAAGAGATGATATTAAAAGAATACTAATAATAGGTTCGGGCCCCATAATAATAGGTCAGGCTTGTGAATTCGACTATTCAGGTTCACAAGCGTGTAAGGCTTTGAAGGAGGAAGGTTATGAGGTTATTTTGGTAAACAGCAACCCTGCTACAATCATGACCGACCCCGAAATGGCTGATAGAACATATATTGAGCCATTAACTGTTCCTTTTCTCGAAAAAATAATAGAACGTGAAAGACCCGATGCCATACTTCCTACGGTAGGAGGACAAACAGGGCTAAACTTATCAGTTCAACTCGCAGACTTAGGAATATTAGCAAAATACGGAGTAAAGTTAATCGGAGCAAGAGCAGATGTAATCAAAAAGGCGGAAGATAGAGGTTTATTCAAAGAAGCAATGATTAGATGTGGATTAGAAGTCCCTCGAAGCATTGTAATTCATGAACTTGAAGAAGCAATGGATTTCGGTGAACAAATTAATTATTCCGCTGTTATTAGACCCGCATTTACCCTCGGAGGAACAGGTGCAGGTTTGACCTTCAATAAAGAAGAGTATGTCGAAGCAATTAGAAAAGGATTGGAGACAAGTCCTATCCACGAAGTACTTGTAGAAGAATCTGTAATTGGCTGGAAAGAATACGAATTAGAAGTAATGAGAGACCTCAAAGACAATGTAGTTATTGTATGCCCGATAGAAAATGTTGACCCAATGGGAATTCATACTGGCGATAGCGTTACAGTCGCCCCCGCACAAACACTAACAGATAAAGAATATCAGAAAATGAGAAATGCGGCGATTGCAATTATGCGGGAAATAGGCGTAGATACGGGCGGTTCCAATGTACAATTCGCAGTACATCCTGAAAATGGGCGGATGGTAGTAATTGAAATGAATCCGCGTGTATCAAGAAGTTCAGCATTGGCATCCAAAGCCACAGGTTTCCCAATCGCAAAAATTGCTGCAAAATTGGCAGTTGGTTATACACTTGATGAAATTCCAAATGATATTACTAAAGAAACCCCTGCTTGTTTCGAACCAACTATAGACTATGTAGTTACCAAAATCCCAAGATGGGCTTTTGAGAAGTTTCCCGGTGCTGAGCCTCTCCTCACAGTTCAGATGAAAAGCGTCGGGGAAACAATGAGTATTGGAAGGACATTCAAAGAATCATTGCAAAAGGCAATCCGTGGATTGGAGATAGGGAGATACGGATTTGGTGGAGATGGCAAATCAAAGCCTTTAACAGACGAGCCAAACTCACAAAAAGAGAAAGAAGCTTTATTACAAGCATTGAGAAAACCTTCTCCGCATAGATACCTTCATTTAGCCGATGCCTTAAGACTCGGTGCCACCGTAGAAGAACTGCACGAGGTAACAAAGATTGACCCATGGTTTATTAGACAAATGAAAGAAATAGTTGACGAAGAAAGAGAACTTGAAAAACTCAAAGATGACGTCGCTATTTCAATTTCAACAGGTAAAATTGATGAAGCCCGAAAAACAAATCTAACAAAGCGAATTAAAATAGCCAAACAATTCGGA
>CAZZMK010000079.1:0-4794 GCA_964655185.1 uncultured Nitrospirales bacterium
GGGATGATTCTGAAATTAGAGTAAGAGAGATTATTCATCTTCTAAATTTTCTCGTAAAAGAGAAGAAGTTTAGGTGTATAAAATACTTTACCTTAACCAATGAACCCAATTATTTTTTCGAATCTGCGGATAGATTCAAAAAATACACTGATTATTACAAGATTCTCTATAATGAATTTTCTAAGCATAAGTTAAAGATAAAACTTATAGGTAGTGATGATGCAATGGGAACAGACTGGTTTTACAAATGTTTAACCGATAAAGAATATTCAAGAGTTATAGATTTATGGGCTTCCCATTTCTATTGGAATTATACTACTGTACCGTTTGCATACAACTTATTTGAACACAGAATTAAACTTTTGAAGGGTAATGGAGAGAGAGGAAAGCCCTTCGTAGTTACAGAGTTTGGAATAACAGATTCGAGATTTCGTCCTCCGTTTGAAAATCCATTGATGGGAGAATTTGACGGTGCTCTTCTTACGGTATCTGCAATGATTGATGGATTAAACTCTGCTGTGAGTGGCTTTAGCATTTGGTGCCTTCAGGAAGTTGCATATCCAGGAGGTAAGGATTCTATTATGAGAATAGGATTGTGGGGGTATGCAGACAAAAATTGGAAGATTTTTCCTATATATCATGCCCTTGCTATGTTTACTAAAAATACCATCCCAGGTGATAACATTTATCCAATTAGGAGTTCATCCCCCAAATTTTTTAAAGCAGTTAGGATAGGAGAAGAGATTTTTTGGGCTAATATTTCAGATGGTCAGGTAGAATTAATGCTTCCAAAATCTAACAAATATGATCTTTTGTTCATTTACAAGGGCACTATTACTGATACGGAAAAGATTATAAAAGAGGAGGTTAATATCTCTAATCAAACATCTATATTGATTCCTCCTCGCAGTTTTGGATATCTTTCCCGCTAAGAATTTCTACTCTATTACTCTCAATTCTTTACCCATCGAAGTTAATATTTCGCATCCTGTATCAGTAACCAATACAGTGTCTTCTATTCTAACCCCACCTTTTCCAGGAATATAGATTCCTGGTTCGACTGTAACTACCATACCTGATTTTAATTTAAGAGTAGAATCTTTGCTCAATCGTGGTGGCTCATGTATTTCTAATCCCACTCCGTGCCCTAAGCCATGACCAAAAAACTTTCCTAAGCCTCTCTTTTCTATATAATATCGTGCCGTATAGTCCACATCTTTTGATAGAACTTCAGCCTTTATAAAACCGAGGGCGCTTTTTTGTGCATCTAAAGTGATTGAGTAAATTTCCTTAAACCACAAACCAGGGATTGCTCCGTAAACAAAAGTTCTTGTGATATCCGAATAGTAGCCTTTGTAAACACACCCACAATCAAACAATACTATATCTCCGGGCTTAAGTCCTTTTTTAGAAGGCTTTCCGTGGGGGAGTGAAGAATTAGAACCGAAGAGGACAATGGTATCGAAGCCTGCTGTTTCTGCACCATTTACCTTAAATTGATATTCAATATATCCTGCAACATCTTTCTCCGATATGCCCTCTTTCAAAACTTCTATAGCCTTTTCTATGCTAACTTCAGTAATTTTACAAGCCTCCCTAATTAGATTGACCTCATTATTATCTTTAACCATTCGCATATAAGAAATATCATCATCTATTCCGCATATGGAAAAACCTTCTCCCTTAAACCTTTCATATAGTCTGGCCGAGGTTTTTTCTAATACTATCCCTAACTTTGTCAAATTATGTTTTTTCAGAAAGTTTATAACCTCCTCCTCTAAATTCTTTCTGATAATTTTGATTGATAAAGACTTTACTTCGTTATAAACTTGCTCTTCATATCGGAAGTCAGTAAATAAAAAATCTCCTACCACACCTGATATTAAACAAGATGTAGAACCAGTAAAACCAGAAAAGTATCTATTTTCTACCGGTGAAAAACTAATGAAAACCTCACAATCACCTTCTTGCAATATTTCTTTTAGTTTTCTCAGTCTTTCTCTTATCAGGTCCATTTAGTAAATTCCCTTAAATACCTAATTCCTTTCTCTTTTGGACAAGATTTTCTACGTAAGCACTGCTCTTGGAAATCTTCTCTTCTATATCACTTACTATTGACTCTTCGCCCATTTCTTCAAAAATTTTTTTTGCATCTTTTAAATGTGCAATGTATTCATACCAATAATATGGAACATTTCGCCAGAACTCTGCTGATCTTCCCAAATATTTTAGTCCCTCTAAAAGATATTCTTTCTTCTTCTCAGCGTTGGGACAATCATCTTTTACGCCTGCAAACCATAACGCTTTCCCGTAGTTGTAATATGAATCTCCGTGATAAGGATTTCTTCTCAACATCTCACTACACCAATATAACATCCTATCTCTTGTTTGTTCTGTTATTTCAGGCTCGTGGACATAAGAAGAATGGATATATATAGTTTTATAAAGTTCACCTAAATAGTTGGGGAGGTCGTCTTGTAAAGGAAATATACCATCTATTTTTTCGAAGATTTTTGCATACTTAATAAGTCGTGCCCTCATATCTCTTATAAATGCCCAAATGTTTTTTATCACTAAAATACAGTTTTCTGGAACTGGCTCATTTTCTGGAAGTAAAACAGCCTTATTGCTACCATCTCCTTTTGGGACATATATATTTCCATAAGCCCTAACTTTATTTAAGTCTACATAGAAATGTTTAAGGATAGTTCCTGAAACTCTAGGTTCCTTATCAGATTTTCCAAGAGCAAAATCTAATACATCTACAAAAACAAAGTTGGCTGTTTTCATTATTAATTGATATTCATGCTCCTTTGCAACATTAATAAAAGACATCCTGCTTCTCAATAGGTCTCTAAAGTAAGGAGGGAATGCACATATGGCGAGTATTACCAAAATAATGGGGAATATTGTAATACCATGTTTTTGGAAAAAATTCGAGGCAGTTCGGATTTTCTCCGAAAATTCTGTATCTTTTTCGGGATTTGCTTCTACACCCAAAAATCCGCCCAAAACAATCATAAAATAAGTAACTAACGATGGATGAGAAAAATGAATATCTAATCCACTATGTATTAAGAAGGCTAAGATTCCTATATTCAAGCATAGCCTTTCAAATTTTCTTTCTGTAAAAAATTCTTTCACAATTTTCATTACTATAAGGGCAATAAAAACTATAAATAGTCCACCACTAATTATCCCCGTTTCACAAAGCATTTGGATGTAGCCGTTATGGCACTCTTTCACATCACCAGCACCAAGGTATTGATATTTAGGATATGCTATGCCAAAGTTTCCAAGACCTACCCCAGTAAGTGCGTTATGCAGAAACATTGAGATGCCTACTTTCCAATAACTTAGTCTCAATCTAAATGAAGAGGGGTCTCTCAAGTGTTTCCAACTTACCTTTACACCTTCCTCCAAGATTTGAGTAGACGGGGTTAGTTCTTTGTATGTAGTAGAAGTTTGTTTCTCGTTACGAGTTCTATCTGAAACAGATTGAGCCTCCCCGACAGAATAGATGGAGAGAATTGATAACACTGCTATAATAATTAGAAAAGTAAGTTTAATCTCCCTATTAACCTTTTCAGTTTGACTTGTTGTGATTATACTGTATAACTTTAGGACAGTAAATATTACTCCTGCTAGAATTAGAGAAAGCCAGCCCCCTCTTGAGTAGGTTAGCCATAGCGAACAAATCGCAAAGAAACAGCAAAATGCCAAAATGATGAGTCTTATAAAAGATAAACCCGTGTCATAACTTTTTGTAATAGATAACCAAGCATATATCCCACACGGTACAAGAGCCAGGAGGATACTTATTGCCCCCGCAAGAATAAAGTCTACATCATTTTCTGTTTCGAGAGTATAGGTAAGGGGGAAGAGTTGGGTTAGAAATAACAATATTACAGATAGTAGCCATAACCCTCCTGTGATAAAGATAACTTTTTTCTCTTCTGTTTTATTAAGATCAACTTTTGGAAACCTAATTCTTTCCCAAAAATATTTAATTTCATTTAGCAATCTCCCCACTCCTAATGGCACTAACATAATAATAAAACCAGCCAATGCGTTAGGGAAAAGCATGGTGCCAAAGGCTCGGTTCATATTAAACCTGTAAATGAGTTCCGGAGAAAGTCCTGTTGTTCCAAAGAATTTTAATCGTAGGTTTGGGTCTAACATTAAGCTTTTTCTAAGAAAGGGCAAAACATAATGGTAATGTAAAAAAGCATACCACGTTTGCAGTCCTAATGTTATTAATAAACTCCAAACAAGAAACTTTGAAGACCACCTCTTCGTGGATGCGTTATATGCAAGTATGAGTAAAACAAAATACGAAACCCACAGAACCAAAACTCTATAACTCCTTCCTACTTGATAAGAAAATGGTAAAGTTAGCCCTGCAGTAACCAGAAATAGAAATATTATGATAATGACAGAATTGATATTAAACGATTCTTTTTTGTGAAATACATTAAATAGGTAGAACATGCCTACAATTACAATGCCCCACACAAAATATGTGTTGTCAGTTTGATACGTATACCCATCTAACCAACATCTAAGAAGACATATGAAAGATATTCCAAGGGTATAATGTATCCACGAAAGCCCTACAATAAGCCACAGCGCTATAAATACCGCACCTATGTCAAGGCTTCCGGGAGAATATCTTATGTGAATATATGGATAAAAGTAAGATAAAGCAAATGGCTTTAATTTTTCTAAAATACCTAAGTTCATCAATATAAATATAGAAAATACACCTCCTATGATTATTACACCTTTAATCAG